>JAZOUI010000168.1:0-7559 GCA_045658145.1 Pumilibacteraceae bacterium | reverse complement strand
TCCATCGTAACTTCTATTATCATCATCAACGGAGCAAGTATAGCGTACTTTTTATATTTTCCTAAGCAAGGAAGTAGTTTGCCTACCATATTGCCCTCCCAATTACAATTCAAATATAATTATACAACTTATATATATTTTAGTCAAATAACGAGTCGGTTAAATGAAAAATTTTTCCATTTTTTAAATCAATAGTCACGTAGTTTTCACTTTGCGCTAAAAGTGATTTAGGCGACTCGTCAAGATAACTGTTTTCATAATTTACTAAGTATATACGCTCGTGATAATCACCGTTATAAACGTACGAGCGAATTAATTGATGCTTGTTTACAATTTCTTCGCTCAAATCACAAGTTTTCTTTCCGTAGCCTAACATTAAAACGTTTGCTTTACCGTCCGAAAAAGAATAACCAACAAACGTTCCGTTATCGTAAACGGTAGTAATATTATACGTTTTAGGCGAAAACTGATGCACTAAATAAAAAGGCACGTTGGCTTGAATTAAATTATGAATACCGGATATGTCACTACCTTCTGCACAATAAACAGCGGTAATAGGATATGAGCGATTAAGTTTGATTATTTGTTTCGCATTTTCTTCAGTTAGTGAGTGAACAAACACGGCATCTAGTTTATTTTCACGCGTTTTGTCCATTACTTCATTAATCTTATATGCGTTTTTAACGTCACCAACTACAACTACTCCACTATCCGTACGAATAACGCTAGTAACGTCTTTGTACCCACCACACGCAATAAAAGAATAATTTCGATTGAGCGGGATATTATTTACAATAATTACGCTTATGCTAAGCAACACGCAAACTACTGAAATTATCCATTTACCACGCTTTACCATAAAGAACTTACTGCACACGAACATAAGCAAATATATCGCGTATGCAATAACTCCAGCGCGCACGAAAACGTTAGCAAAGGGCAATGATGCGACAAAATTAGCAATGTCGTCAATAACTACTAACGGTAACCCCGATATCGATAAAAGCACTCCACACGACGGAAAAATAAGAACAAAGATAAGAACTAGCGCAATTAAAATATACGCGAAAGTAACAATAGGTATAACCAAAAGGTTAGTTAAAACTGAATATGGCGCAAAGGACGAAAACGACATAAGCATTACAGGTGTAATACCTATTTGTGCGCTAAGCGATACTGAAAGCGGTTCGTTAATAAATTTAGGTAAAAAATGAAAAACGTGATTAAATGACGAGTAAAACAAAACTATTCCCAATACTGCGCCTACACTCATCAAAAATCCTGCATCAAACAAATAATACGGTTTTACCACTAAAATAACGCTCACAGCAAAAGAAAGCGATGACAACGGATCTTTTCTCTCGCCAAAAACACCTGCAACTAATCCTATAATGCACATCACCGTAGCGCGCACAACGGATGGAGAAAAGGAGGCTAAAAAACAGTACCACAAAAGTATTACCGATGTTACGCCAAACGTCACAAATCTGTTTGCTTTGAGTTTTCGCAAAATCCACGACACAATCAAAACGACAAATCCTACGTGAAGTCCAGAAACTGCAAGAATATGTCCTATTCCACCAGTAGAATAAGCATCTGTTATTTTATCGCTTATTCCACCCTTCTCGCCTGTAATCATAGCAAAAGCAATTTCGCCATATTCGCCCATATTTTCAGTAAGCAACGTTCGCAAAGTATTACGGAGCGACTGCATAAGCGTTGGTTTTTCGCAAACAAACGTGATTGTGTTTTCATTAGTTGAACAGAAGTAACGAATATTGTTTCGGTAATTATATCCATTTACTTCGCCTTTTTTAACAAACGGCACAAAATCGGCATTTGACTTAAAACAAACAACGTCGCCTGCTCGCAAAAATGAAGTTTGGACGCCGTCAATAACGTTAACGGTAAGATAAATATTGCCGTCTATTTCTTTTCCATCGGCAGTTAAATCCGTAAGAATATAATTGCAATTCTCTAAATCTTTATCAATTCGTTCAATTTTGCCCGTAAAGGTGTATTCCGTTTGTTCGTCAAGTTCGTTTACCCAAGCATTTTGAGTAACAAGTGTGTTTATTGCGATCACTACCATACACACGATACACAAAAGCGCAGTTATTGCCTTTATGCCGTCTTTTTTAATAAGCGCAAAAACTCCTGCGCCTAATATAAGTGCCGACAATATTGACAGAATAATAATAAACACGGACGTTTCAAGTAGTGATAACGATACCATAATTATACAACTTAATGCTACTAACAAAAAGCATCTAAAGTTGACTACTCTCCACATCCGTGTTTCCTCTCTTGTAAAATTTTATTATAGTTTACTATATATTACAAATTGCAAAGTCCGTCATAAAGGGGATGCGCGTCACAAAGCTTTTTAACTTCCGCCTTTACGTATTCAACAGCACTTTCCTTTTCCTTAATAACTTTGGAAATAAGTCCACCGATAACCTTCATATCCTCTTCATTAAATCCACGAGTCGTAGCCGCAGGCGTACCTACTCTGATACCACTAGTAATAAAAGGAGATGCCGGATCGTTAGGAATTGCGTTCTTATTAACGGTAATATTGCACTCGTCAAGAAGTTTTTCAATTTCTTTGCCCGTTGTGCCGTAATCGTTTACCTTAATAAGCAATAAGTGGTTGTCGGTACCACCCGAAACAAGACTAATACCATTTTCCTTGAAGGAAAGTTCAAGTGCTTTTGCATTTGCAATAACTCTCTTTTGGTATTCTTTAAATTCGGGAGAAAGCGCTTCCTTAAATGCAACTGCTTTACCTGCAATAACGTGCATAAGCGGACCACCTTGCGTACCAGGGAAAACTGCCTTGTCAATTTTTTTGCCAAGTTCTTCTTTACACATAATAAGACCACCACGAGTTCCACGCAAAGTCTTGTGCGTAGTTGTCGTTACAACGTCAGCATAAGGTACGGGCGACGGATGAAGTCCCGCTACAATAAGTCCTGCGATATGCGCAATATCTACCATTAAATATGCGCCAACTTTATCAGCAATTTCACGCATACGCTTAAAGTCGATAATTCTAGGATATGCGCTAGCACCTGCCAAAAGAAGACGAGGTTTACATTCAAGCGCAAGACGTTCTACTTCGTCATAGTCGATAGTTTCGGTCTCGTCACTTACGCCGTAAGAAACAATGTTATATTCTTTTCCTGAAATATTTACAGGACTACCATGAGAAAGGTGTCCTCCATGCGCAAGGCTCATACTAAGCACGGTATCGCCTACGTTCAAAAGCGCAAAGAAAGCAGCAAGGTTGGCGTTTGCTCCACTATGTGGCTGAACGTTAGCATATTCACAACCAAAAAGTTGTTTAGCGCGCTCAATCGCAAGCGTTTCTACTTCGTCAACGTACATACATCCGCCGTAATAACGTTTTCCGCTATATCCTTCGGCGTATTTGTTTGTAAGGTGCGAACCTACTGCCGCCATTACCGCAGGAGAAACAAAGTTCTCGCTCGCAATAAGTTCAATATTACTTTGCTGACGGCAAAGTTCTCTTTTCATTGATGCTGCAACTTCGGGGTCAACTGACGATATAAGTTTAAGATCAATCATTTGTGTTATCCTCCAAATTCTTTTCTATGCGCATTATTTGCGCCAAATACTTTTTTGAAAAATACGTTTTATCTAAAACCAAAACGCTAATAAAGCCTATAGCCATACAACCTAACCCTATCGCGACGGAAATAAGTTCATCTACCCCTATCAAAAGTGATACGATCAGTCCCACAAGCAACAATACAAGCGGAAATAAAAATAGCAACAAGGTCGCAAACCAAGGTTTTTGTTTTGCAACAAAATATACGGTATCTCCCACTACTGCACCCACGTCGTTACGAGCAGGCAAAATAACGCTACTTTCCGTATTTCCTAAAATACAAGCCTTACACTCTCCACACGTCGATGAACGGATAACCTTGATTTTAGCAACGTTGTTTTTACTATTAATAACTTTTGCTGGTTTTTCGCCAGCACAAGACACGTTACTGTTCATCTACGTTAATGCAAAGTTCACGAAGTTGCTTTTCTTCAACAGGTGCAGGAGCCTCGGTCATAAGGTCGGATGCGTTTTGTACCTTCGGGAAAGCAATAACGTCTTTGATGTTTTCAGTCTTAGACAAAAGCATTACAAGGCGGTCAAGACCAAATGCAAGTCCACCGTGAGGAGGCGTACCATAGTTAAATGCATTTACAAAGAAACCAAATCTTTCTTCGATTTGTTCATCAGTAAATCCAAGAACGTTGAACATTTTCTTTTGCATATCACGCGAGTGAATTCTGATACTACCGCCACCAGCCTCTTGACCATTAATAACAAGGTCGTATGCTTTTGCTCTAACGGTAAGGGGCGCACTATCCAAAAGTCCAGCCTGATAGTCTTCAGTATTAGGACTAGTGAAAGGATGGTGAACTGCAACAGGACGATTTTCTTCTTCATCCCATTCAAGCATGGGGAACTCGGTTACCCACAAAATATCGTATTCGTCTTTATTGATAAGGCTAAACTTCTCTGCAAGGTGAAGTCTAAGCGCACCAAGAGATGCAAATACGGTTTCATTTTTGTCAGCAACAAAGAAAAGAATATCTCCTTTTTCAGCATTTGCGCGTCCTAAAATGGAATTTACCGTTTCTTCGCTTAAGAACTTAGCGATAGGCGACTGCAAGCCTTCTTCTTTGAGCGCCATCCAAGCAAGACCTTTTGCGCGATAAGTTTTAACGTATTCGCCCAAAGCGTCAATATCACGACGGGAAAGTTTGCTTGCAAAGCCCTTAGCGTTAATAAGTCTTACACTACCACCGTTTGCAACAGTACCGGTAAATACTTGGAAGGAGCAATCTTTTACGATATCACTTACGTCAACAAGTTCAAGTCCAAAACGAGTATCGGGCTTGTCCGAGCCAAATCTATCCATTGCCTCTTTGTAAGTAATACGTCTAATGTTTTCGGGTAAGTCGTAATTGATAGTTTCTTTGAATACTTTTCTAATCAAGCCTTCAGCGATTGCCATAACGTCTTCTTCGCTATCAACGAAAGACATTTCCATATCCACCTGAGTAAATTCAGGCTGACGGTTTGCACGCAAGTCTTCGTCACGGAAACAACGAGCGATTTGGAAATATCTATCAAAACCACTTATCATCAAAAGTTGTTTATAAAGTTGGGGTGACTGCGGAAGTGCATAGAACGAACCAGGATGTACGCGAGAAGGAACAAGATAGTCTCTTGCGCCCTCGGGCGTGGATTTACCAAGGAAAGGCGTTTCGATTTCAAGGAAATCGTTTTCGCACATATAGTTACGAATAATTCTGCATACGTCGCTACGAAGTTTAAATCTTTCCTGATACGACGCGTTACGAAGGTCAAGATAGCGGTACTTTAAGCGAAGTGCCTCACTTGCCGTCGAATTTTCGTCAATAACGAAAGGCGTGGTTTCCGCATCCGACAAAATCTTAAATTCGGTTGCAACGAGTTCAACCGTACCCGTAGGAATATTAGGATTAATGGATTGACGCTGACGAAGTTTACCTACTACAGCAAGCACGTATTCACTTCTAATGCTCTCTGCTTTTGCAAAATTTTCTTCGCTCGTTTCAGATTGATCGAAAACAACCTGAATAATACCAGTACGGTCACGAAGGTCAACAAAGACCAAACTACCCAAGTTTCTTCTCTTTGCAACCCAACCCATAACGGTAAGTTGTTGTCCTATTTCACTTTCTCTAATTTGTCCGCAGTATTTCGTGCGTTTTAAGTTTCCCAAAAATTCAGCCATTATCTTTTCTCCATAATGTATTTCGCAACGGATGCAAGCGCAACTTCTTCTACACTTCCATCACTTAAATTCTTAACGTTTACTACTCCGCTTTCCTTTTCGCTATCACCTATAACAATAGCAAAACGCGCCTTTTGTTTATCAGCATAACGGAATTGTGCTTTCAAACTTCTGCCCGTGTATTCAGTCTCAGCAGCAACGCCAACTTTTCTTAACGACTTAACAAAGTCCATACAGAAAGGTACGAGTGCAAGGTTTTGACTAAGTACAAATACGTCGGGACGATCATTGTTTTCTATCTCAATTCCAAGCGCGTCAAGTAGCATAAGCAATCTTTCAAGTCCCATGCCAAAACCTACACAAGGAGTGGGTTTTCCGCCCACGGACTCTACTAAATGGTTATATCTACCACCACCACATACAGTTCCTTGCGAGCCAAGTGCCGTCGTTACAAACTCAAAAACGGTCTTAGTATAATAATCAAGTCCACGAACAATGTTGGGATTAATAACGTAATCAATGCCACCTGCTTTAAGAAGTTGTTCAAGCGTATCCATATGGTCGCGACAATCGTCACAAATGTAATCCAAAATCTTGGGAGCATCTTGTACGATTTTCTTGCAACCATCAACTTTACAGTCCAAAATACGCAACGGATTACGCTCAAATCTCTCACGGCACGTCGGACACATACTGTCAAGTTTTGACGATAAGTATTCACGGAGTGCTTTATTATACTCTGCTCTACACTTTTCACAACCTATGCTATTAAGGTTAAGAACAAGCCCCTTAATTCCAAGCGATGACAAAAGCGTATGCGCCAAACTAATTACCTCATAATCAAGGAGCGCATTATCGCCACCGTAAACTTCAACACCAAATTGGTGATGCTCGCGAAGTCTACCCGCCTGCGGATTTTCATAACGGAAAACGGGCGTTATATAGTACATTTTAAGCGGAAGTGAACAAGCATCAAGCGCATTTTCTACATACGAGCGCGCAACGGGTGCAGTTCCTTCGGGCTTAAGCGTAATAGAACGCTTGCCCTTATCAAGGAAAGTGTACATCTCCTTTTGTACAACGTCAGTATCGTCTCCTATCGAACGAGTAAAAAGTTCGGTATGTTCGAAAGCAGGGGTACGAATTTCGTGAAAATTATATAATCTTGCAATTTCTCTAGCACGTGATTCAACAAATTGCCATTTGTAACTATCAAAAGGCAAAACGTCTTTTGTGCCCTTAGGAATACTTATCATAACTTCTCCATTAAAGTATATATTTTTTTAGGTCGTGACGACGTACTTGCTTTGACAAATGTTCTTCTACGTACTTTTTGTCAATAGTTACGTCAACCATAGGATGATCGCCACCAGCATTAAAACTTACGTCCTCGAGTAAACTTTCCATAATGGTGTGCAATCTTCTTGCGCCAATATCTTCGCCAGTATCGTTTTCAAGTTCGGCAAGTTTAGACATTTCTTCAATTGCCTCGTCCGTGAAAATAAGGTTGATATTATCAACGTGGAGCATATGCCAGTACTGACGAGTAATCGCGTTTTCCGGAACGGTAAGAATTTGCTCGAAATCCTTTGCGGTCAAACTTTTAAGTTCAACTCTAATTGGAAATCTTCCTTGAAGTTCAGGGATTAGGTCGGTTACGCTACTAATGTGGAAAGCGCCAGATGCAATAAATAAGATATAATCAGTCTTAATTGCACCGTATTTAGTCATTACGGTACAACCTTCGAC
>JAZOUI010000167.1:0-1917 GCA_045658145.1 Pumilibacteraceae bacterium | reverse complement strand
TTTATTGTGTTAAATAAGGAGAAAGACTATGAAATGGAATCGTCAAGAATATATTGACCTTATGACTTTTGGTAATATAGATAGACCTATGCTCGTTGAACTTTTTGGACCGCTTATCGGGCTTGAAGATGAGTGGAGAGCGCAAGGTGCGACTGAAGATGAAATAAATTTATCTGCTTTTGATTTTGACTACGTACCTACTGTTGGTTGTGGTGGATTTACTGGCGTTATAGGTGGTTTTGCGCCACAAATTATTGAAGATACTCCTAAATATACCATTTCCAAAGATGCGTTGGGCAGAACAATGAAGTTGGTAAAGGGCTATGCGACGTTGCCACTTCCTATGGATTTTCCCGTAACCGATATGGACAGTTGGCTTAAAATTAAGCCTATGTATCAATTTGATGAAAAACGTATCAACTGGGAACAGGTTGAATATGCTAAAAAGTATCAAAAAGAAGAAGGTGGTCTTGTAGTTGCTGCGATTGAAGGTGGTTTTGATATTCCCCGTGAATTAATGGGCGAAGTTAACGCTTGTATTGCTTATTATGAAGACCCCGAACTTATGCAAGATATTATGGATACGCTTACTGATACTGCTATGAAAGTTTACGAGCGTATAAGTGATAAAATTGTTATTGATCAACTTTCTGTTCACGAAGATATGGCAGGAAAAAGTGGACCGCTTATCGGACCAAATCTAGTAGAAGAGTTTATTAAGCCGTATTATCGTAAGATTTGGGATATGCTTTCATCAAAAGGCACTAAACTTTTTTGCCAGGATAGTGACGGCAATATGAATCCCGTGCTTGATGCGTTTATTGATAGTGGTCTTAACATTACTTATCCGTGCGAGCCTGCTGGTGGTATGGACATTGTTGAAATTCGCAAAAAGTATGGCGACCGTTTGGGACTTAAAGGCGGAATTGACAAGCATATTTTGCGTGGAACGAAACAAGAGATCCGTAATGAATTGGAATATAAACTACAACCGTCTATGCACAAAGGCACGGTTTTTGGGCTTGATCACCGTATTCCTAACGGCACGCCTATTGAGAATTATAGATATTACGTAAATACCGCGCGAGAAATTCTTGGTCGTGAACCTATAAGCAAAAAAACTCCGCATAGACGTCAGGCTTTTTAATTTGGCTTTGTCACAAGAGCTGACTGATTTTTGATGGAAAAATTCTACGTAATCCAACTTATTTTCTTATCAAATCGCAAAATTGCTAATCAGTCATCTATTGTGACGTCGCCTTTAATTTTTACTAAAAGGATGGGTGTTATGAATAACGACACGCTACTGTATCAAATTACCGAAACGAGCAAATTTATGATGAGTTTCGTTCTGGTTACGAAAGCTGATAACGTAATTATTATCGACGGTGGCAGACCTGAAGATATGCCCCTGCTGAAACAATACGTTGGCGGTAGGCACGTTTCAGCTTGGATTTTAACGCACGCTCACGACGATCATATAAGTGGAATTATGGATGAAATCAAGCGCAATCGCTTGGCGGATTTTGACGTCGAAAAAATTTATTATTGTTTTCCGCCGTATCACGAATTAAAGGGTAGAACGGACGTTCCTGACGTGGAATACTTTAATATTGAGCTGGATGAAGTGCTTGCTGAGTGGGTTACGTTAGAGCCACAAATAGCGGAAATTACGCAAGTCGTCAAGCAAGGAGAAAGCATTGATATTGACGAATGTCATATTGATTTTATCTATAGTTACCACGACGGATTGTTTTCTAATCTGATGAACGATTCTTCGCTTGTGTTCAGCGTTACTACGCCTAATAAGAAAGTTTTGTTTCTTGGTGATCTTGGTCCTGAGGGTGGCGACGTTTTGTATGAGGAATCGCGTCATCTATTAAAGTCTGATATCGTTCAAATGGCTCATCATGGACA
>JAZOUI010000166.1:0-2273 GCA_045658145.1 Pumilibacteraceae bacterium | reverse complement strand
AACTGCGAACTCGATTGCGCTTTGAGCATCGTAACCACTAACGAGCGAATAAATAAGACCGCCACCAAAACTATCTCCACCACCTACGCGGTCAACGATATGCATACTGTATTTCTTACTAAAATACGCATTGCCGTCCGTGTAAAGCATACCCGACCAGTCGTTGTCGTTAGCGCTCTTGCTCTCACGAAGAGTGATTGCAACGCCCTTGAAGTTAAATCTGTCGGTAAGTTTTTTAGCAACGGAAATGTAGCCCTCGCGGTCGAGTTTTCCGCCGTAAATATCCGTGTTGTCTGCCTCGATACCAAATACGTCTTTTGCATCTTCTTCGTTAGCGATACAGTAGTCGATATACTGGCAAAGTTCACCCATAACTTGTCCTGCTTTTTCCTTACTCCACAATTTTTTACGGAAGTTAAGGTCACAAGAAATAGTGATATTTCTCTCTTTTGCCTTTTTGCACGCCTCTACGCAAATTTTAGCAACGTCGTCGCTAAGCGCAGGCGTAATTCCCGTAAAGTGAAACCACTCTACGCCCTCAAAAATGCTATCCCAGTCGAAATCCTCGCTCTTAGCCATAGAGATTGCGCTGTAAGCACGGTCGTAAATAACCTTGCTGGGGCGTTGGCTTGCGCCCTTTTCGCAGTAGTAAATACCCACTCTTTCGCCACCACGAACGATTTTAGACGTGTCTACGCCAAACTTACGCAAACTGTTTACCGCTGCCTGTCCGATTTCGTGAGCGGGAAGTTTAGTCACGAAAGTAGCATCAACGCCGTAATTAGCAAGCGATACCGCTACGTTTGCCTCCGCTCCGCCAAAAGTAGCCTCGTACTTCTCGCTCTGAACGAAACGCAAATAGTTTTCAGGTGCAAGGCGCAACATAAGTTCGCCAAAAGTAACAACTTTTTTCATTTTTTCCTCCAACAAGTTCTTTGATTTACTTATATTATAATTTATTTAAATATTATTGTCAATAGTTGAGCGCAAAATTCGCACTTTTGTTTTCAAATACGTAACCACATTTTAATTTAATTGCACTCCCCATTCAACCTCACAACTACCATTCCAACCATCTTCCCATCCTTCGGGCTTGGTTTCATAAGAGGTTTTTATGGTAACGTCGGTCAATCCGTCAAACACTCCTTTTTCAATAACCTTTACATAGTCGGGAATGATGATAACCTTTGCCTTAAAATCATTTAGCGAATACTCTCGGTCGGATTTTTTCAATTCTACAGTTGGAACATTTGTACTTTCTTTCCCAATGTAATGTGGAACAAGCAATTCATTTTCCGAGTACGATTGATTGCAGTATAAAAAATCTATGAAAGTTAACTTAGTAAGATTTGGAAAATAAACGTAATAATCATGTAAACCATTACCATTATGAATTTTAAACTGATGTTGAATGGTCAGTTTTTTCGTGTTTTTGCAAATGAGTTTGTAATCCATCGCTCTTTGTCTATGACCTAATTTTACAACTTTTTTTCCGTGTATATATTGTGGAATAGTCAAATCTTCAAAATCGGGAATATCAAGTATATATGCACCTTCATCATTGTTTTCGTTATAGTAATATTTAAAACCGTCGTCTGTTGTTTTAACCCAATCATCAAAATGCTTTATTTCGGTATCTAAAAAATCCACGAATCTTTTCCAATCAAACTCTACAAACTCTACGAACATTTTGACCCCAGTTATATACGTTGCCAGCATAATTACTTCACAAATAATTACGCTAACGACTATACAAACTATCCACCTTTTTTTCATTATACTCTCTCCTTACAATGAAATTTTGCGATAACAAAGTAGGTTTTCAGTATTATTATACTACGCGTTTTTGCGCTTGTCAATAGGTTATAAAAAATTATATTATTTCTTTGGGGAATATGTAAAAAAGACTTACCGTCGTGGTAAGTCTTTTTTCGTTACTAATCGTTTAGAAAAACTGCGAATAGGAATTTATCAACGCGTTTATGCCTTGTGCGTCAATAAGCCCTTTGCCTATTGCCACCTTTAAGTATTGTCCTTGTACTGCGTTAAAAATCTCTTCGGGTACGTCGTACTCTTGCGCGAACTCCTCGTAAGTGTATAACCCGTACGTCGCTATATCCGCTAAATAACTTTGCTCGTCTATACGCATCGTCGTTCCGTCAACCTCGAACGTGTTTACAAGCCCTCCAGTCGCGCCCGGCATTGACAACATTCCGTTCACGTACAAGCACAAATGTCCGTATGTTACTGGGCTCCAAGCCGTCGTGTACTCA
>JAZOUI010000165.1:0-3776 GCA_045658145.1 Pumilibacteraceae bacterium | reverse complement strand
AAAAAATACCGCAAGCAAAAACAAGCGGTATTTCGATAAATTATAAATTTTCTTTGATGCAATCGGCAACCCTTTGCGCGCATATATTCGCGCCTTTTTCGGATAAGTGCAGTTTGTCTTCACAAATATATTCTTCTACGTTCGGCTTAACTAACCCGTACAAATCGTTAACTTGTACGCCAAGTTCCGTCATTTTTTGTATCGCTTTCGCATTAAAGCGTTCAATGTCCGAATTTCGATTGTACTGATACGGTGGCTTAACGGGCGTAGTCGTAGCAAAAATTACCTTGGGCGTAATCTTTAGCAAAAGTTTTGCTATCCTTTCAAGATTATCTATATATTCTTCATCACTCGAAAAAAGTTTGCCGTCACCCATAATGTCGCACACGTCCCAATGCCCGCAATTAAAATGAATTACTTCACAGTCCTTTAATTGCTCGTGCCAATCAAACAAGCCACGCAGTAAATATTTAGCAAATCTACAATTATCTTCGGGCTGAAAAACTTCTACCTCTTCACCTAAAAGCGACGGTACGATATTGCCATATCCAATAAGCCTAATCGAATCGCCTAAAAGCGCAACTTTTCTTTTCATTGTTAACTCCTTTTTCCACAATTACACAAAACAAGCGTATACGTGGTATGCCGTTTTAATTTTTTACTCGCTGAAAATCAATTTGCCGACTTCCGAAATATAGCGAAGTTGCGGTAAGAAAAACACTCCTGCGCGTGGCGTAAGTTCAAAGTTTATAGCACCGTTATAGCCTATTTCTTTCAAAGCATTAGCCACCTTGTTCCAGTCAACGTCACCTTGTCCGGGCATTAAATGCCAGTCCATACCGTAAAAATCTTTGCCCCAACTATCGTTAAAATGCACTACTTTTAATCTATCGCCAAGTTTACGAATATACTCCGCTTCATCTCCAGCAAAATGGTTAAGATGTCCACTATCATAGCACGCACCAAAATACTCGTCGCCCAACTGATCAATATAGTAGTTCGTTTCGTCAGCATTTCCGCAAGCACCAAGCACGTGACGTTGCATCAACACGTCGTAGGCAAACAAATTCTCGATGCACACCATAACGCCCGTTTCTTTAAGATAGGGTATAAGACTTTTGAAAAATGCCAAATTTACTTCTTTATTATGCTCGATAAGTTTGCTGTAATCATACGGACGCGCATTTAGGAAAAAGTCCAAACCCTGCGGACAATACGGATGCAAAACCATATATTTCGTTTTAAGCAACTTCGTCCTGTAAATGCACTTAATTACCGTCTTAAAATACTCTTCTCCCAAAAACTCTTCTTCGGGACGATTGATTAAAAACGCTCCGTGGGTTTGGCTAATCGTAAATCCGTACTTTTGCGCAGTTTCAAGATACAAAGCGTAATACTCTTCCTCGCACATCCCGTTCAGCGTTTCGTCACTCGTATCAATACCTACGTCCACCGAATTAAAGCCTTGCTCTTTAAGTGTAGAAAACATTTTTTCCAAATCATTACCAAACCATTTGGGATTCGCACTAATACCTATTCTCATAATTTTCTCCTTAATAATCCTTATAAATCTTCTTTTCTTCGCAGTTGTCGTACTCTCTAAATACGTATTCACGAATAAGTAATCTCGTGATTTTTCGGCGTTTAGGATATATCCTAATCAAATGAATCGTCGCCGCTATGAATACGATAGAAAGCAAAAAAGTTGCGGCAGAAATGCAAAACACCGCTATACGTGCCCCGTCGTTTTGCGAAAACGCTACAAAAAATAACAGCACCGAGCAAGCCAAAAACACAACCGTACCTAATATAAGTCCAAACGCTGTAATGCCCCTAAACTCTCTTAAAATCTTCCCATTAAAGATGTCTTTTTTCATAACTATATTATAGCACGATTTTTTTTCTTTGACAATAAAATAAGCCCCCGCAAGTAATTTTTCTCACAGGGGCGTAAAATCAACGTACCATATATTTTTCCAAAGCATCCATGAGCGTCACGATATTTTTCTCAGGCACACCTGGATATAAGCCGTAAATCATCATAAGTCCACCCTCTTTACTGTCAAGTTGCTTTATTTCTTTCTTTATAAGCTCGTCCACTTGACTTGGCGTACCGAAAGTCACGATATTTTGTCTGTCAATATCTAGTTCAATAGCAACGCGGCCTTTGATATTTTGTTCAATCCAGTCAATACCGTTCACAAGATCTTGGAGATTAATAATATCAACGCCGTCCGTTATTATTCCGTCCACAAGTTGACGAATATCCCCATCCGAGTGCATATGCACTAATGCACCGCCTTTTCGCACCTCTTCAATGTACTTACGATAACTAGGTAAAATATACTCATTAAAGTTATCCACCGACAACATAGGACCGACCTGCATACCCAAATCTTCTGGAATTTGGAAAACATCCACTTTTATATCCATATATTTTTTTATTATCTCTAAATTGAAAGCAGTCAGTTTTTCTAAAAATGGTCTTAAATATTCTTCCTCGTCCATCATATCAAACAGGAAGTTGTTATACCCCCTGATATCGCACATTTGCAAAAAGGTATGTCCGTGGCGAAGTCTTGCGCGCGTAAGTTTCCCTTCGGCTCTCTCCTTCTCAATTCTCGCCCTTTCTTTTGCCCAGTCTATCGGGTTAAGTCCGTCGTGATGTTCAAAATCGGGGAATACGTAGTCGCCAAGTTCTGACAAATCAGCCAACGGATGCTCTACGACCGTACCCAAAATTCCGTCCATAGAAGTTTCCCAACGACAACCAAATCCGTCGTAATAATGCGTACCCTTTTTGTAAATATCAGTTAAAACTGGCACGTACTTTTCTTTAGGCCTAACAAATTCAGGAAAAAGTTTTTTGTGCTTTTCCATCTCATCAAACAAAAAATTTTGGTCGTAAGTAAAATAACACGCATTGTTTATGCTAAATCTCACAGGCACCCATTCAGGATTTTCAAATCTCGCTGCGCGAATATAATTCTCTTTTTCCGTCATTTTCCTACTCCTACACATATTTACTTTATAATACCACACTTTTACAAAAAAATCAATATGGTTTACAGCGTTTTTTATCACACATTAGAAAGAATACCACATATTTTTATAACCTGTGCTTGATTACCAATAAATATAAATTCTTGACAAACGAGAAAAAATGGCTTATACTTATATTAACATATTAAAATTATTTTTAACGATAAATTATGTGTTTGGATATCAAAAAAATGATAACCAAAATAAATGCTTAAAATAAATATAAATTATTACAGATTAGCGATCTGCATATGCTTAAAAGGAGCCAAAGTATGAATATTTTCAACTGCAAAACAAACCATATCACGTCACCTTTGGGCTTTGCTATGAACAGCGCCACCCTCTCTTGGACAACGGAAAGTGAGGTTTCTCAACGTCAAACCAAGGCTCGCGTTTTGGTTGCATTAGACCAAGCGATGACGCAGATCATCTACGACAGCACGGAAACCAATCTATCTTGCACAGGTGTCAAATTACCCTTAACCTTGACTCCTAGAACCCCCTACTACTGGACCGTGCAAGTATGGGGCGATGGTGGCGACACCGCAATTTCAGATGTAAACTACTTTGAAACAGGCAAGCAAAGCGAGCAATTAGAAGGTCAATGGATCACTCCGCCTTGGACAGAAAATCCCTATATCCGTAAAACTATCCAAACGTCAAACGTCAAAAAGGCAAGGCTGTATATTATAGGATTGGGACTTTACTATTTAGAAGTCAATGGTCAAAAGGTA
>JAZOUI010000164.1:0-10552 GCA_045658145.1 Pumilibacteraceae bacterium | reverse complement strand
CAAGCAAATCTTCTCTTACGCTATCGACAAGGTCTTTTGTATTACTTGCCTCGTGCAATCTACCGTGACCTACGCCAACTGCGGTTCGCATTGCCGTACGCGCAGCATCTTCCATATTAATACCGATTACGGAGAAAGTAATTCCGTCCGTTTCGTAAAACTCTTTAATCTTAGGCAAATAAGTATTTGCTTCTTCCGTCATACCGTCGGAAATAACAATCATATGACGTTTGGCTACGTTTTTAAGCGCGCGCAAAGCAAGTCCGGCGTTTTCAATCGCGCTACCGAATACCGTATTACCAAAGTCAGCGTCAAGATTAGCAATAGCCTCTTTGATAACAGACTCTTTCGTTCTCTCCGTCATATCCAAAACGAGCGCGTGATCAGACGAAAGCGTCATTAAACCCACGTAGTCACGGTCGTAAAGAACGTCCAAGCACGCAAGTGCGCCTGCCTTTGCCGATTCAAAGAAAGAAGTACCGTAGTCGTTATTTCCGCCCATAGAACCTGAACTGTCGATAATGAGCATTACGCCAATAGGGGGCGTGTAAGTAGACGCTTCTACGGGCAAAATTTCCTGATAGTCAGTACCGTAAAGGTCACTTCTATTATACGAATTCGCTTTGCCGTTCTC
Organism: Pumilibacteraceae bacterium; assembly: GCA_045658145.1. GTDB lineage: Bacteria > Bacillota > Clostridia > Christensenellales > Pumilibacteraceae > UBA10677. The sequence goes on along the minus strand of JAZOUI010000164.1, from coordinate 9,918 downwards.
GTCGTTACCACCCGTCGTCAATACACCACCGCCATAAATGCTTACGTAGTCTTTGATTAACGAGTCATAGCCTTCGGGTAAATCCGAATAAGCAATATTATTGAGAATAATTTGGTGATATTCACGAAGTTCTTCTACCGTCGCAGGAAGATTATCCGAACCCGCATCAACTACCGTGATTTGATAATCATCTACGTTTTTGTTAAGCAAATTAACAAGCGGTTGCGATTCGTTAGCACGTTCAATAATAAGTATTTTGTTGAACACTTCTAAATAATGATAGAAATAAAACTCGTTGTTTACCTCAATCGCATCGTTTAGCGTTACGTTAACGCACAATTCGTGCAATCCATTTTCAACGAACGCGTGCTTAAACGAAACGTTTTGATAGCCTTCAATCAAATCCACTTCTATCGTCGCGTTTTCCGCATCTTTTACTCCGTTATCGTAAAGCGTTACGCTTGCTCTTGCCGTAGCGTTGCTATATATCGTAGCACCGATTTCGCAACTAATTCCACGCTGAACGTAGTATTCGGGCATAACGATATCGGTAACCTGCACGTCCATCCCACTATAAGCAGACGGCACAAACACGGTATCTACCGTAATACCCTTAGACACTATATCCTGCATCACGTTACTAGCATCTCCGTCCGTTTGCTTTCCGTCGGTAACAAGTACGATTTTACCCGTTTTGGGATGGTTAAACAAAGTAGACGTATATTTGAGCGCATCAGCAACATTAGTAGCGGTACAATCAGGCTTTTGAGCCATAAGATAAGTATCGAAAATATTTTCCGTTTCGTTAGTGAGCGGAACAGCATAAACTTGATCGAAACCAAAGGTTACAACGCCAACGTTAAATCCATCTTTTGCACTATCGTTAATTACGCTTTGAACGAATTGATCACGCTCGTTTTGCGAACATTCTTGAGTGTCCGACACGTCCACGAGCAAAATAATCTCGTTTTCTTCGTTAGGAATATAATATCTCATTTGCATTCCTGCCAAAACGGTTATCGCAAGCACCGAAACAAGGAAGTGCAAAATCATAGAAGTTATACGTTTTCTAGAATTTCTGTACGCTTTCTTCACCCTAAAATAAGGAATAAAGGTGAGAATTACTGCTCCAACGAGCAAAAGCAAGAGCCACGGGTATTCAAAAGTAATAATAAAATTTGTCATACTCGCACCTCCTTACCACGAATCATGGCTACGAATTAGCCACTCTACGAACACGAGTGCGGTAAGCGCAATCGCAAAAAGCAATAACAAGTCTTTGAAATAATCGTCTATTCTCTCGTAAGAATAAAGGTCGGTAAGTTTTTCGCCTTCATTACTTAAGTTACTCTCTTTGTTAGGAATTTTAACAAAGATTTTTTCAGTAATGGTTTCACCCGAGAAAACGGTCTGTTTTAACGTGTAAGTACCAGGCATACTTACCGTAAGCGTCGCAGGGAACTGTTCAAACTGTTGCGAGAACTCGTATCCCGTTACGGTAAGCGACTGTCCACGCGCATTAAGAGTTACTACTTCGTTAACTTCGTAAGCGTTCTTCTCAACGGTAGCGGGGAAGAAATAATTAATAGTGTTATAAATGAGCACCGGGAATTCAAGCGTCACGGGAAGTGACGAATAATGCAAACTAAACGGCATTATTACCGCTTTACATTCGTCGTCATTACGCACGCTGAGGAGCGAATATTGATTTACTCCCAATACGGTTTCATACTCACCACCAACAACCATTTGATTAAACATCGTTACCGTGATGTTTTGGGGCAAAAGGTTATTCGTAAGGGGATGCTTTTCCACCTCTTCAAGCATATATCCAATTTCGTTATTCGACTGAACGATCTCGCCAATTCTCACGCCCAAAGACGAAGGAATAAAGTCGGGGTTCACAAGGAAAAGCACGCCGTCATCAGGCAATTTCGAAGGAACGGAGTGTTCGAAAATATATAAGTCGAATCCGTTAACTTTAGGCTCGTCGCCTTTTTTAACCTGCGTAATTTGAATATCCCAAAGGTCGGAATATACTCGTCTTGCCTCACGCAATACCGCAGGCCAAAAACTGTTAGGCTTTTCGCTTGCGTACTGCACTTTAATTACTTGCTTTTGTCCACCGTAAATATCGAAAGTGTTATCTTCAAGGAAGGAATCTTCAAACGAGAATCCTGTTTCGTCCAAAAGCGAAACGTGAATAGATTGATAAGAAGTAACTTTCTTATCTCCGGGAATTACGAACAAGTTTTCGCCATACACAAGATCATATACTTCCTTGTTCTCCAAATAAAGCATTTCGTTGACGAACATAATCTTCGTCGTTTCTTCACCAATACAGTTAACCTTCTTTTTAAAGGTAATTTGCTCGCCTGCGCTATTACTATCCACGGCGTTTGCACCGTAAACGTCCACGCAAACTTCCACTTCACTATCCATACCATAGCACGCTACGTCCACAAAGAAAGTGTAGGAGTTTTCTTCAATTAGCGTACTTGCAGACAAAATCGCTCCGTTAATCTCGTCGTCACGAATACTAACTAGCGTTACGCCGTTAGGTATACGTCCGTTGTTTTCACTCGTATATTCGTCAGTGTATAAGTAAATTTTTGCATCGGGATTAATCTTGCGAATCTCGTTACATTGTGAAATTGCTTCGTCCAAATTAGAAGATGCGTACGAACAAGTAATCTCACCGTTTTTAAGCGACGTAAGTTTATCTTCCACGCTCAACTTGTCATTAGCATAAACGCGCTTAATCAAATAATACGGCTGATCCGTAGCCATTATAACGGATACGATACCATCGTTTGCGAAAGTCTGTTCAATCATTTCGTTTGCGCTAGCCACAGCACGCGAATAACGCGTTTTTTCTTGGTCGTTAAAAGCACGCATACTTGCCGACGAGTCGATAATAACCACTACTTCGGGCTGAGAAATACGCGTTTTAATAATTTGATTAGGATGCGCCAAAATCATAGCGCACGCCGTCAATAACAAAACTTGGCAAATAATCAAAATTATGTTGCGCAATTTGTTAAAGGGAATTCTCTTTTTACGATATTTCAAACTCAATTTCCACACAAACGTGCTAGAAACGAATTTTTGTTGATAATTGGGTTTTATTAGATAGATTATAATTAGGACAACTACGCCTAGCAAACCTAACAAACCCAAGGGTGCTAACAATGTCATTTGTTTTATACCTGCTATATGTATTTTGTAATCGTTGTTTCTCTAATTTTATCGTTTTATTTGATAAAATCAGTTTCCATCTTCCTCTTGTTTCTGTTCCGTCTTTGCTATGCTATCAAAGTATCCGCTACCCATCTGTTTTTCGTCGTCGCTATAATCGTTACCGTTAAGTTGTTCCATAGCGTCTTTGTAAGATTCTTCGTAAACGTTTCCGTAATAAGTCTTTCCGTCGATAACCTGATTGACTTCTTCAAACTTACCGTTTACTTCGTCGCCGTACTCATCACTATTGTTATCGTTCGTTCTATCGCTAGATTCGCCGGTAGGAGCGTCGTCAGGCAACTCGTCACCAAGTTCACCCACTCTACCCGTATCGATTGTTTCAAATAGCGCGTAAATTACTACGTTTCTTGTAATATTGCCGTCTTGGCGATAAGCGTTGTCAAGATTATCCGACCAGCGCACGAACACCCAGCCGTCACCTGCCACCGCAGCAACGGGCGTAGCATCCTTACCGTACTCTACTTCTTGCTCGGCATTACCCAAAATCTTTCCGTCGCCTTCTTTGATTTCATAAACGACGCTATAAGTACGATTTTGCTGTTCAATTTGGTCCTTTTCGATTAATTGTTTAAGCGAAGGAATTACACCGACGCTAGATAAAACCGCTACGCTTACACACGCTAAAGTTCCCACTAACGCTAACGCGAACTTATAAATAAAAGGTCGAGATATTTTTACGGGAATTACGTTAGGTTCTATTTTTTCAAGCGCCTCTTTAGCGTCCTGACGTTGTCTAACGGCTATATAAGAATCGTCGCCCTCAAGGCCCACCATAGTAATAATTCTCTCTTCAAGTCCGAGAGCGTCGATTTTACTTGCAACTTTTTTAGAATTTATTTTGAATTTGAATTGATAAAATGCGTACGTGCCGACGGCGGATGAAATCACCCACACTATTGCGCATATCCACACTTGGCTCCAGCCAAACGCCCAAAAGAGCGCCGACGCTATCACTAGCGCGATAAAACCTACAAGCATACCGTAAAGAGCAGATTTTAAGTACCCTTCTTTACGTACCCGAGAATAATATTTTTTAAGTAAGTTTTTATCCATATAACACCTTTAAGTTTTTTGTATGTCTTTGTAATTTGATTGTTTCTAGTAAATAATCGCGAAAAAATCGCGTTTTTAGTGAGTTTTTTATAAGTCTATTTAAAGCCACAAAAACACACCTATAGCGACTCGGCAAAAATGCCGAATCGCTACGTGTATTTTTAATAGTGCGCTCTCTACCCTATTTTGAGCATAAAAAGCGCGAATAATTCAATTGTCGCAAAGCCTAATTATTTTTCAACAACAGTCGCTTCGCCGTTCCAACCTTCGCCGTAACGTTCTTCAGCCTGTTCAGCCGTCATATTTACGGTGATGGTTTGTTCTGCCGTCCAACCGCTGAAAGCATCTTTTTCTACTTTCTTAATAGTTGCAGGCAATTCCAAGTCAAGCGCGGTACATCCTTTGAACATACCTTCGTAAATGGTCGTCCAACCATCACAGAAGGTTACGGAAGTAAGCGCAACGCAATCCTTAAACATATTCGTTCCAACGTAATCAGGAACGCTTTCAAATACTACGGATTCAAGCAACGTACAGCCTTCGAATACCTGACCGTTTGCCGTTTCTCCAATAATAATTCCACCTGCACCAGGAGTAATAACAGGACCAAGGATGGGCTTACCAATGCCAGTACCAGAAGAAGTATCAGCAGGCTTGTTGCCAAGTTCGGTTACGCTAGCAGGGATTACGATAGACGTAATCTTCGTGTTCGCGAACGCCTTTGCACCGATAACGGTAAGTTTACCGGGAAGCGTAATAGCAGTAAGACCGCTGTTTGCAAAAGCACTTGCTTCAATCTTAGTAAGGTTTGCAGGAAGAGTTATGCCGGTAAGAGCCGTACATCCACTAAAGGTCGAACTTGCGATAGTTGCAAGGTTCTTGGGAAGGTTGATATTCACAAGAGCCGTACATCCACTAAACGCGCTACCGCCGATAGTTACTACGGAATCGGGAACGATAACATCAGTAAGCGAACTACACTTAGCAAATGCGCTTGCACCAATGCTCGAAACACCTACGGGGATTTCAATTCTTCTCAAACCACTTTCGGTAAACGTATAATCAGGAATAGTCGTTACGGATGCAGCAAGTTTTATGGTAAATACGTTCTTAACGTAAGCAAACGCGTAAGTTACACCCAAGCTCGTTCCGGGACGCATTTCTACGTAACCGTTGTCGCCAGTACCTGCGGTAGGGAAACATACGAGTTGATTAAGGTTGTTATAAAGTTCGCCGTAATCACCCGAGTAGAAAGTCGTGTTGCCCATAGCAACCAAGATTTCGGTAAGGTTAGGACAATTAATGAACGCGCCTTCGTTGATGGTGGTTACGGTAGAAGGAATAGTAACGGTCGTAAGAGCGCTTTCCTTAAACGCGTTCTTGCCAAGCGTCGTTACGCCTTCAGCGATATTTACGGTCTTAAGACCAGATCTGTAGAATGCGCTTTCGTTAATAGTCGTTACGGTACCAGGAATATCAATATGAGTAAGGCTAGTACACTTTGCAAACGCGTTCTTACCAATCGTCGTTGCATTTGCAGTCAAGGTAAACGAAGTAAGCGAACTACATCCTTCAAATACGCTTTCGTTAACTACAGAAACGTTCTTTACTTGAACGGTTTCAAGCGACGGGCAATCTCTGAACAAGTATTGAGGAAGACTCGTTATGCAATCAGGAAGTTTAACCGTCTTAAGGTTAGGACAGTATGCAAATTGATATCCGTCAATAAACGTCAAGTTAGTAACGTGAGAAAGGTCAATCGTCGTAAATGCACCATAACTGAAAGTACCCATAGTTAACTGAATACCCGTAATCTCAGCAGGGAAAATAAGTTCAGCAAGGTCGTCACAACTATTGAATGCGTTAGTACCTACGTGAACACACTTCTTGGGAAGCGTGAACTTCGTAAGTCCGGAATCAGCAAACATCTTATAAGGAATGATGGTATAACTGTCGTCCATCTTCGCAGTCTTAAGGTTAGCACATTCAACGAACATATTTGCGCTTGCAGCGGAATCGGAACTTACCAACTGCAAGGGAAGTCCTGCGGGAATTTCGATAGATTCAAGACCAGATCTAGCAAATTCGTGAGAACCAAACGCCTGAACGTTCTTGGGGAAGGTGAAGGACTTAAGCGAAGTACATCCGTAGAAGGTATAACCCTTAAAGGTAAGACCGTCCATAAGAGATACGCTTGCAAGAGAAGTACATTCTCTAAACATATACGCACTCATAACGGTGGTGTTTACGGTTGCACTCTTAAGGCTAGCACATCTGTCGAATACGTTAGTTCCCATACTCGTTACGGTACCGGGAACGGTAACGCTCTCAATTCCAGATTGAGCGAATGCGTAATCCGCAATCGTGGTAAGTTCACCGTCGCCAGGAAGATTTACCGTCTTAAGACCAGTTGCGTTATAGAACGCATAGGTATCAATCTTTTGCAAAGATTTGGGAAGCGTAATGCTCTTAAGCGTCGTGTTATTAGCGAACGCGTAAGCAGAAATGGTATGTACGCCCTCTTCAATTACAAGTTCACTACTCGTACCGAAGTAAACCTGAATGGTGTTCTTATCGCCGTTATAAACGATACCTCTCTCTTCGTCAACGAAGTAAGCGTCGTTAGTAAGATCTCCGTCGCCATCGTCAGCGATTTCAAGTTTAGTAAGAGCACATCCTTCGAATGCACCGTTAAGAGCGGTTACGGTCTTGGGAAGATATACTTCCTTAAGTGCCAAACAGTTCTTGAAGATGCTCGTACCGAAAGTAGTCGTACCCTTGGTGGACGCCGTTTCGGGAATGGTAATCTTCGTAACGCCAGTATTTTCAAATGCAGCGTTGCCGATGCTTTCAATCTTGCTACCAGGAGCAAAGGTAATGGAAGTAAGTGCTACACAATCCTTAAACGCACTTGCACCGATGGTCGTTACGTTAGCAGGAATTTCAAGAGCGGTAATACCCGATGCGGTAAATTCAGTATAGGTGGGCTTCATCATAGTACCACCAGTTTGAATCTTTCCGCCACCGAAAGCACCTTCGCTAATTGCCGTAAGAGCGGGCGAAAGCGTAATGTCAGTAAGATCAGCACATCCGCTGAACGCACACTTACCAATCGAAGTTACCGTTGCTGGCATATCGAACTTGGTAATACCGGAGTTAAGGAAAGCCTGATCACCGATAGTAGTAAGTTGGCTACCGGGTGCAAAAGTAATGGAAGTAAGATCTTTACATTCTTGGAATGCGTTCTTATCAATGCTGGTAACTTTCGCAGGAATTACGATAGATTTAATTGCCGATGCTTTGTAAGTCGTGCTGCTAAACAAACTGGACACTACTGCTTTACCGAACGCGCTTTCAGGAATCTTGGTAAGGTTTTCAGAAAGCGTAACGGTGGTAAGGTTAGCACATTCAACGAACGCGTATTTACCAAGCGTCGTAATAGAATTAGGCATCGTGAATTCAGAGAACTTAGCGCCCATAAACGCATAGTCACCGATTGCCGTAATCTTGGAAGGAATTTCAATTTCAGTAATGTACGAACCTGCAAACATATAGTTAGAAATGCTTGCCGTTCTGTTGGGAAGAAGAACTTGAGTAAGTTTTTCCGTACCAGCGAAAGCCGAAGTCGTTGCGCTAGATGCAGCCGCAAAGGTAAGAGCAACTTCGTCGTTACCAGGCGCGAAAGTAAGCGTAGCAAATTCTGCGCAGTTAGCAAACGCTTGAGTATTAATAGTCGTTACGGTGTTGGGAATATAAATCGTCTGAACCGTACTACCCATAAAGAGTTTGGAGTTGATAACTTTCAAGCCATCGGGAAGACGAACTTCTTCGAGCGCTTTCATATTCTCGAACGCGCTTGCGCCAATGGTAAGCGTATCAGGTGCGGTATTATCCTTGAAGGAAATCTTAGTAATACCCTTGTGATCCTTAAATACGTTTGCACCAATGGTCGTTACGGTATTAGGAATTTCGATTGCACCGGTAAGTCCCTTGGGAACGAAGAAAAGCGTAGTGATTACTTCACTCGTCTTACCATAGAAGATACCGTCTACGGTTGCATAGTTTTCATTGCCATCAGCAACGGTAATTGCGGAAAGCGAACTACATCCGTCGAAAATTCCAAGCGCATTTGCCGCGCTGCTACCAAGGTTGGTAAGCGTAGAAGGAATATGTACGGTTTCAAGGTTGATACAGTCAAGGAATACGCTGTCACCTACGGCAACCGTCTTTTCGGGAAGTTTTACGTCTGCAAGACCAATACAGCCCTTAAACGCGTTTGCCATAATTTCAAGGTTTTCCGTTCTGCCTTCAGCAAACTTAATTTCACCCAAAGCAACGCAGTTTTCAAACGCATTAGCGCCGATAGTCGTTACGGTAACAGGGATTTCAATGTAAGTAATGTTTGCTCTGTTCTTAAATACGCCTTCACCGATTACCTTTACGGTAGCGGGGATTTCGTAGTTTTCGGTAAGACCGAAGGGGTAGTACAAGATGGTGTCTTCGTTTTTGTTCAAAAGTGCACCAAACTTATCTACGTTATAGTTAACGTTATTTTCATCAATATTAAGTGCGAAAATTTGACAACCACTAAATACGCTATTGATTTCAAATGCAGGTACGTTTTCTTTGATATTAAGCGTCTTAACGTAACCTACTCCGTCGTCGCCAGCAAAAGATGCGGGAGCAAATTCAACGTCACTGCCACAATCGAGCGTTACGGTAAGCAACGCTTCGGTTGCGCCGAACGCGTTAGCACCTACTTTCTTAACTCTGTTAGTAAGAGTAACTGCGCCCAACTTCTTGCATCCATAGAACGCTCTGTCTTCAATTTCAAGACTACCCTTTCCAGATGCGATATTAAGCGTGGTGATACCAGTACAACCTGCAAACGCTTCTTCATCAATGATAAGTACGTTTTCCCCGATAGTAATTTCGGTAAGACCAGTACAATTCATAAATGCCTGTTTGCCGATTACCTGAATTTCAGCAGGAATAGTATAATCTCCAGTTCTCGTCTTGGGGAAGTATACGATTTCGCTAGTATCGTAATTGCATACTACGCCATTAAGAGAAGTAAAGAAATTGTTACCGTCAGCAGTATATTCGCCTACAATATTGATATTCTTAAGTCGAGGAGCGTAATCGAACATGTGAGTTTCGTTAAAATCAACCACGCCGATACGAGCGGGAAGTTCGATTTTTTCAAGACTAGACAAGTTATCGAAAGTATGTTCGCCGATTTCAAGTTTAACTTCTTCTACTCCGTCAGCCGCTTCAAGGAATACGATTTCCTTATAACTACCGCCGTAGAATACATAGTCGCCGATGTACTTAACGGATGCGGGGATTACGGCTTTGGTAAATCTCAAGCCGTAAAGCGAACGGGTAAGAATATGTTCTACGCCTTCGGGAACGGTAAGAGTACCAGTTCTGTTGTAAGGAACGAACACGAGTTCTTTACCCTTTTCAAGCGTTTCGGTGTTGGGAGACGCGTGACGAAGGAGCATACCGTCTTCACTGCTGAAGAAGGTTTCGTGCGTGTTGTGCTTACTTTCATCAGAGCAGTATACGTTAATTTCTTCAAGTGCGAAACAGTTATAAAGT
>JAZOUI010000163.1:0-2658 GCA_045658145.1 Pumilibacteraceae bacterium | reverse complement strand
ATAAGGTTGATATTATCAACGTGGAGCATATGCCAGTACTGACGAGTAATAGCGTTTTCAGGCACGGTAAAAATCTTTACAAAATCTTCCGCCGTAAGGCTTTTGAGTTCTACTCTTATGGGAAAACGGCCTTGAAGTTCAGGAATAAGGTCAGTAACGTTGCTCACGTGGAATGCGCCCGATGCGATAAAAAGAATATAGTCCGTCTTGATTGCACCGTATTTAGTCATTACGGTACAGCCTTCTACGATAGGCAAAATGTCACGCTGAACACCTTCACGCGAAACGTCAGGTCCTTTTGAACTTCCACCTGCGCTAGCGATTTTATCAATTTCATCAATAAAGATTATTCCGTTTTGTTCTGCTCTCTTTACGCCCTCAGCGTTAATAGAATCAACGTCGATATGCTTTTCGCTCTCTTCGTTTGTTAAAATCTTTATTGCCTCTTTTACAGTAACTTTGCGCTTTTTCTTTTTCTTGGGCATCATTCCGCCAAAGATTTCACCGATATTAATTTCAGCGCCTGTTCCGGGGATTTCCATAGGCTTTGTCGTTTCATTTACTTCGATTTCAAGCATATGGTTATCAAGTTTGCCTTCGTTAAGTTCACTTTCAACCCCTGCACGAATAGCATCTTCCGCTACGTCGGTAAGTTTTTTCTTTCTAGCAACCGTAATAGCGTCAATAATTTTCTTAACGGCAACTTCGCGAGATTTTGATTCGATTTCGGACATTTTCTCGTCCTTAAGCAATCTTATAGAAACTTCAACCAAATCGCGAATCATAGATTCTACGTCACGGCCAACGTAACCTACTTCCGTAAATTTCGTCGCCTCAACTTTTACAAAAGGCGCTTTTACAAGTTTTGCAAGTCTGCGTGCAATCTCCGTTTTACCTACACCCGTAGGACCTTGCATAATAATATTTTTAGGTGTTATTTCTTCGCGAATTTCGTCACTTAATTGCGAACGGCGATAACGGTTTCTAAGCGCAATAGCAACTGCGCGTTTTGCCTCCGCTTGACCTATGATATATCTATCAAGTTCGGCTACGATTTGCTTTGGAGTAAGTTCCATACTACACCTCCTCTACTGTAAGATTGCCGTTAGTGAATACGCAAATCTCACTTGCAACCTTCATTGACTCAACGGCAATATCTCTTGCGCTCATATCCGTGTTGCGAACAAGCGCACGTGCTGCGGAAAGCGCATAATTTCCGCCACTACCTATAGCGCAAACACCGTTTTCGGGCTGAATAACGTCGCCGTTACCCGAAAGAACAAGCATTTCAGTACTGTCGGCAACAATCATCATTGCTTCAAGTTGACGGAGCGCCTTATCTCCACGCCAAAGTTGCGCAAGCGCAACAGCGCTACGCATTAAATTCCCACTATAACGGGAAAGCATTTCTTCAAATTTTTCACTAAGCGAAAAAGCATCCGCAACTGAGCCAGCAAAACCTATAACAACCTTGTCGTTATACAGTCTGCGCACTTTTACGGCGTTTCCTTTCATAATAACGCTTTGTCCTGCGGTAACTTGTCCGTCACCTGCAATAACAGTCTTACCGTCTCTTTTAACTCCGACGATAGTCGTGCCTTTTAGTTCCATAGAAGTTTCTCCTAGAGAGTATATATTTTATATTGTAACATAATAAGGTGTATAAATCAAATTAAAAAATAGACTTTTTTAAACTTTCAAGACTTTTTTGCGATAAATACAACTTTTTTTCACTTTTATCTTTGATTCTTTTTTCAGGCGGTGGAATCAAGCCAAAATTCGCGTTCATAGGCTGGAAATTATCCGACGGAATTTCCAAATATGCGCATAACGCTCCACAAATAGTATCGGTAGGAAGTTCGGGCATAGGCTTATTCTCAATGCACGCTATCAGCGCATCCGCCGCAATAAGTCCACTCATTATACTTTCAACGTACCCTTCAACACCTGAAAGTTGTCCTGCGATAAAGGTCTTGGGATATTTTAAGCATTGAAAATGCTTATTAATGCATTTGGGCGCATTGATAAAAGTATTTCTGTGCATTACTCCATAGCGCAAAAACTCAGCGTTTTTAAGCGCAGGAATACATCTGAATACGCGCTGCTGTTCGGGAAATTTAAGGTTGGTTTGAAAGCCCACGATATTGTATGCACTACCTTCCGTATTTTCACGACGCAACTGAACAACGGCATAATGACGTTTTCCATTATCATCAAAAAAGCCAACGGGACGAAGTGGGCCGAAAAGCAACGTTTCTTTTCCTCTTTTCGCCATAACTTCAACAGGCATACAACCTTCGAAAACGTCCGACTTTTCAAACTCGTGCAAAACAGCACATTCAGCCGAAATAAGCGCATTATAAAAGACTTCGTACTCTTCCCTATTCATTGGGCAATTAACGTAATCTCCTTCGCCTTTTCCATAACGGTCAGCGGTAAAAGCGCAAGAATAGTCTATTGTCGAGCCATCAATTATAGGTGCTGCAGCATCATAAAAATGCAATCCGTCGCCTAATTTTTTTGCTATGCTATCAGCAAGCGCGTCCAAAGTAAGCGGACCTGTTGCTATGATAGTATATTCACCAGTATCCCAGTCGTCAAAAACTTTTGAAATGATTTCAATATTTTCATCTTCTTGAAGTTTTTGAGTTATAAGCG
>JAZOUI010000162.1:0-3267 GCA_045658145.1 Pumilibacteraceae bacterium | reverse complement strand
TTGAAGGTGGTGATGCTTAAAATCAAGATCACGAGCGAATAAACTAGTCCGATTGCTCCCGTAATTACGGTAGCGGTAGGAAAGACGTAGTTGTTTCGTTTCGCGTTATAAATCATTCGTACTGCAGCGATTCCAAAGCCTGTGCCGATAATGGATAAAAGCGTACTTAACGCTACAAGTGTTTTTGCGTCCGACGACATTTTCATATAAGTTTGTATGTAAACGTCTAGCACTTTTCCATCAACCATATGGCATATTTCACAAATATAAGCATAGTATGCCTTTGCGCCGATAAGCACGCCCATTGCTACCATAGCGAGGGCGAGCGAGATTAGCGACTGCCAAATTCCCGTCGCGGTCGTGCCACGAAAGGTTGCAACGTCGTTTTTGATGACAGCACCGTTCTTCATTTCTTTTTTGCAAGTGTCGCAAATTTCACGTCTGCCGATTATATATTTTCCGCATTTTTTGCAATACATAGTTGTCTCCTGATTTGTTAGGTTAAAGTAGAATTAAAGGTTTTGATTACAAGGTCCATAAGTTCATTATTTACTGAACTGTATAGGACGTGGTCAACAGTTTTAGTAAAATCGACCATTTCTTCGCGTGATAAATCATCACCTTTTTGCGCTTTTAGTTGTTCTAAACGGCGCTTAGTTTCTTCGCGATAGTTAAGGGCGGATTGAGAGTGCATAATTTCATTATGACCACCTTGCGCGCCTTCCGTTTCGTAGTAAATAACGTTTGGATTAGTAATTAGCGCGCGTTTACTGATAACGGACTGTGAATCGTAAGAAATGATAGTGTCCGTTTTTCCGTGTGCTATCACGACGGGAATAGTAGTGGAATTTATGCCTTTTACAGCATCATAATTGACGTAATCACCAAAGAGTATGCGCTGATAAGCATCAAACACGGGTTTGCCCATATTCGCTATAGGTCCGGCGTATTGAGTGGCTTTTTGCGACATAATGTTGTATCCGCTGTTTAATGCGGCAACTGATGCGCACGCCTTGATGCTAGGGTGTAGCGCAAGGACGGAATTTACGGCGTATCCACCTAGGCTGTGTCCCCACAAAAATAAGGGTTGATTGTAAAAATTTGACGTGCTTTTGACGTACTTAATTGCGTTGTCTAGATCCACCAAAGTTTGACACATTCCTATCATTGTGTCACCATCCGAGCCATACGTACCCGTGTTATCGTATGAAAACACGCTATATCCGTTGTCTACGAACGTCTTTATAATAGGCAAATAGTCGTCTGCGCCTGCGTGAAAACCATGCACGACAATTACTAGTCCTTTTGAATTTTGACTAGGATAATAATAGGCTTGCAAATTGTTTTCGCCCGAACGGAAAGAAAACTGTTCGCGTGGCAAATTGTTTGCTATTCGCTCGTAGCAAATAAGCCCGGGTGTTACGTTATAATCGGGGCGTGGGAAACGCGCAAAAAAACTGTCGTAAGCAAGTACGTTTGCGGTAACGAACATTGCGCTAACGCCCGTAAGCGTCGCTAAAATGATTGCTACTGTTTTGGCGTGTTTTTTGTTTATAGTTGGTTTGATTGATCCCGAACCAAGTCTAACGTCGGAAAAGACGCGTACTTTTTCGGGCGTTGAAGTTGCGACCGATAAGTAGTATTCTTTGCCGTCGATAATAGTTTTGTTGCTGAAAACTTTATCTTCATCCGCTAAAATGTTTCTAGGAACGAAATTGTCAAAATAACTTTGCTTAAACAAACTTTCTTTTTGTGTCCATTTCTTAATAAAGAAAGAAGGTTGTTCGTTTTTATCCAGCGCACAAAACTGTTCGTATTCGCTTTCACATAACGTCTTTTTTGCTAAAGATGCGCGCACAGGGCGAATTCTTTCCACGTCAATGCCAACGGGGAGCAAAGAAAGTGCAACTGCTACGACGTCGTCACAATGAGAAAGCGATATTTCGCAAGCGTTAGTAACCCATTTGCCTGATGGAGTTTTGTCAAATTCAAGTTCTTCCATTGTCAGTCCTAGCGAGTTTTGTATCGCATATTCTAACAGTTTCCAAACGTAATACTTTTGACGCTTGACGTTTTTATTCTTGCACTCGCGTATTTCTTGGTCGCGCAGGGGCGGGGAAACTGACCCGATTTTGTCGTCTGAAATGCTTGCGACGTACACGTCAACTGTAGTGTTATATAAACTTTTTTTTGTCGATTTTTCCATAAATGAACGGGTACGTTAGTCCTTATTTTTCTTTTTCTTGTATTTTTTCTCGTTGTAGTAATCGAAAAGTTCCATCTCCTTTTGATGTAAAAATTCGCTTGCTCTACGGTAGTCGTCGGGCGTGGGTTTTTCACCACAAAGCGCGCGCACGTCAATAGCGTCGCCAAGTACGGCAACACGGCGAGAAAGTTTGTGCTTTGGCTTAATCAAACATACTGGAACGATAGGTTTTCCCGTGCGATACGCCATACGAATTGCGCCCGTTTTAAATCCGAGCAACGTTTCTTCTGAATCGTTTATTTTGCCTTCGGGGAAAATAAGTACGGCTCTATCAGCAGAAAGATGTTCGCACGCTGTTCTAAACGTTCCAACGCTAAAATTATCTCTGTCAACGGGAATACAATGAATATGCTTAAAGAAGAAAGTGAGCAGTTTGCCGTTAAACATTTCCTTTGCCATCAAACTATTTAGTCTTCTACGCCAAAAAACGCATAATAGTACCACGGGGTCTGAAAGACTGTAATGATTAGAGCATATAAGTACGCCCCCTTTGATTTTTTGGGGCTTTGTTACGCCTGCATTTATAACTTTAGGGCGCATCCAAAGAAGTGCCGGAATTGCTCCCGTCACTTTTACAAAATCGTAAAACAGATTGGACTGTTTACGCTTTTTTTGTTTTTGCTTTTCTTCTTTCAAGTTCTTCTTTCAACTCCAAAATTCTATTTCTCAAGCGCAACGTAATTTGTTCAACGTTTTCGCTATGCGACAAATTGTTGTCGTAATATTCGCGCGCGTCAAAAGGCTTTCCGACTATGACGTGGTTGCGCGTTTTGCAAAAATAACTGCCTTCCGTGTATACGGGAATAATGCGAGTATGCGTTTCAAGAGCAAGATAAACCGTGCTTGTCGTAAAGGGTAGTGGCGTTTCTTCGCCTTCATCTGCAAGTCTAGACTCGGGATAGATTTCTATTACCTTTCCCTTTTGTAAAAGGTTGGTGCATTTATTGGTGAACGAAACGTCGTGCGAATAACGGTCAACTTTGATGCACAAGTCGGATCGT
>JAZOUI010000161.1:0-1724 GCA_045658145.1 Pumilibacteraceae bacterium | reverse complement strand
GACCGCTTGGCCTCCGACTTAGAGGCAAAAGTTACTTTTTCTCTTCGGGCGCAAACATCTTCCCTGTAGCCCTTAAAATGACCGAAAGTGGAAAAACGCGATATAACGTATATAGCAGTTTGTATTTTTTACCCACTATATAGAAGGGCTTAAAACGCTTTTTATCAATAATAGAAATTATTTTTTTCGTAGCATATTCCACGTCCATACGCTTGTGTTCGCGCTTTGCGATATGCTCGTCAGCCTTTCTTATGCGCTCGCCGTAACGCTCGCTCGTATCAAAATTTTTAACACGGTTTTTGGTAAATTCGGTCTTAACGTCGCCCGGGCAAATCGCCGTAACGGAAATTCCGTAGGGGCGTACTTCTTCGCGAAGTGAGTGCGAAAGCATACTAACGGCAGACTTGCTAGCGCAATACATTGACCTAAACGGCAACGGAAAAATCGCGCACGCCGAAGATATATTTACTATCTTTGAACCCTTATCCATAAGGGGTAAAGCGTACTTACAACACCTATAAACGCCCATAAAATTAACGGCAAACTGGCATTCAACCTGCTCGTCCGTTAAATGCTCGACTGCGCCCGAAACGCCGTATCCTGCATTATTTATCAGCACGTCCACCCTGCCGTAGCGTTCTTTTATTTGCATAAATGCGTTCTTTACGTCATCAAGAGAAGAAACGTCGCATTTGATATTACGCTCGTCGCTAATACAACTTCTAGACAAGTTAATAACGGTATTTTCTTTGCTATAAAACTCAACTAGTTTTTTACCTATACCGCTAGTTCCACCAGTAATAACGATAATTTTTTGCTCGGTTTTTGCCAAAATTTTCTCCTTTTATATAAGCCCGTACAGTATCAAGCCAAGCGTTGCAGAAATTAAAATAATGAAAATAGGCGAAAGAATTTTTTTCTTTTTAATAAATACAGGGAGATTGATTGCAAGAAGTACTCCCAAAATGACAACTGCTTTCCAGTCAAAAGCAAACGCGTCTCCCACTACAGAAATGCCGAATATTGCAGTTATCATCATTGTAAGCGCAGTCGCTATAATAAGACCCACAACGGCAGGACGTATTCCGCCAAGCGTTGCTTTTACGCCTGCATAGTTGAGTAAATTTTTAATGACAGTTGCAATGAGTAGCATTATGATATACGCTGGAAGTATTACGCCAAGCGTTGCCACAAACGCACCCAGTATTCCGCCCTGCGACGAGCCTACGAACGTTGCCATATTCACGGCAATCGGTCCGGGCGTTGACTCGGACACCGCTACAAAGTTAAGGAACTGTTCGCTAGTAAGCCAGCCCATATCCACTACCGTTTCGTGAATAATGGAAATCATACCATATCCACCACCAAAGGAAACTGCGCCTATTTTAAGAAACTGTAAAAATAATTCAAGGTAAATCATTTCTCATCCACCTCCTCATTATTTTCACACGATTGCTCGGTGACGTTTTCCCCTGCGCTAGCCGTTTCGCTCGCTTTCTTATTTTTGATTGCCACGTAAGAAACGAGATAAGCAACAAGTCCCACAAGCGCGCCCGACAAAATAATGAACACGGTGGAAATATTCAAATCGAATAGCGATATAATGGTCGTCGACAAGAATCCGAAACAAAATAAAATAATTGACAATACGTCTTTTTTTATTGCTCGCAACATTTTAATTCCTGCAAACAAAATCAAAAAGGTTACGCCTATCTGAATTCCCT
>JAZOUI010000160.1:0-2587 GCA_045658145.1 Pumilibacteraceae bacterium | reverse complement strand
TGAATAACAATATCCACACTCTTTTTCGCTATTTCCGGGCATTTCTCCGTCATAAGCAAGCACGGATTTGAGCGTGGAAATAATATCTTCGGTTGCTTGGTCTTTTTCCACGTCACGGTAAAGAACGTAAAAACCCGTTTGGCATCCCATCGGACCGACGTAGATTACCTTGTCTGCAAGCGCGCCGTTTCTTAGCATCGTTGCGAAAATATGCTCGAGCGAGTGCAGTTCGCTGTTGGTAAGTAGTTCGTCACGGTACGGACGGCAAAAGCGCACGTCGTAGGTGTAAATATCCCCGTCCACGCGCGAAAGATGAACGCCGACTGGGTGAGTAAGATGGTCGATAGTAAAGGAGGTAATTTTTTTCATATTCAAGCCTTTCAAAATAAATATTTTCTTCATTATAACGCTTTTTGTCGATTTTTGCAATAAAAAGCGTGCAATATGAGTAAAATTATTGACTTTGTTGATATAAATTGATAAAATAATCGTAAATTAATTGTGGAGGGTTTTACTATGAAATTTGACGTAGAACTCGTAGGAAAAATAGGCTCGATGGCACTCGTGGATCGCGTTCACGGCGAAATCGACTATAATAAGTTCGTGCGCATATCGCGTTTTTTGCGCCCCGGTATGATTTGGGTGTCTAGTGGTGCGACGGTTATTGGCAGACTTGACTATATTAGAAGAAACGGTCATGAAATCGTAGGCGACGCTGACGAGGCAAAGGCGGATTACGCGTCGCAAGGTCAGGCGATACTTATGCAAACTTATCGCAACTTTATCGACAGCAAGTATTCCGTGCGCCAGGTACTACTTGAACACAACCACTTTAACGACCCCGTAAAGCGTGAGCATATCAAAAACTTGCTCGTTCGTTGCGCTAGCCAAAACGCTATTCCTATTATCAATTATAACGACTGCGTGTCTGCGGAAGAAAATAGAAAGTGGGAGATTGAAAAACTGAAAAACTCGGGTAACGAGCACGTTGTTGAACTTGTCGATAACGACGAAACTGCCTCGCAGGTGGCGTGCCTTGTCAAGTCGCGCTTGCTCGTAATCTTGACTAATCTTGACGGCATTTATAGTGATATAAGTAATCCCGATTCACTTATTCGTGAAATAAGTGGTAAAGATGCTTACGAAGTTATCCAAAATATTGATATTGCAAAGAAAAACTGCGTGGGCGCGTCGCGTGAAGGAGCAAACGGAGCAGGGGCAAAGCTTGAATATATCAAGCCTTGTATTGAAAACGGAACGCGCGTTATTATCGCCTCGTCGCGCTACGATATGGAAGATATTATCGCAGGCAAAGTGCCTTGTACCACCATTTGCGCACGCTAAAAAAGCGTAGTACTACGCCCTTTTCGACAAAGTTTTCTATGCATTTTTAAGCGAAAAAGAAGAGAGAAAAATAGCGAAAAACAGATATATTTATAATTCGACAAAATCCGACAAAAAACAAAAACGGGCTACCACGTAGTAGTCCGTTTTGCTATATATACAAAATTTACCAAAAAATTTTCAAAAACCTATTGACAAAGTATAATTCATACTGTATAATAAATATACAAAAGCCAAAGAGATTTGGTAAAAATTAATTTATTAAGGAGGACATTATGAAGAAGATGAGACGAGTAGTCGCTATGCTTATGTGCGTAGCAGTTGTAACGGTTAGCTTGTTTATGACGGGCGTAACAGTAATATCCCCCGAGTTACAACAAGCAAAAAGGTTAACGGCGCAGTTGTTTGGAATTGTAAATGAAATTGAAAAGGATTTACACAAAGCGCCTGCTTATGGTATAAGCAAAGAAGAAATGAAAGAGGAACTTGTAAATAAGTATTTATACGCACGTTATTTAAAAGGCGCTGACGAACAAGATGATTATATTCTCGTTACAGGTAATAACGTAGGTTATGCTATTTATGACAGGGATACAATGGAATTGATTGAATATAGTGAAAACTCGTATTCACCGTTTGGACAAATTAAAGATTCGGAATCTTTTTATGCAGGACCAGGTAATTATTTAAAAAAGCAAAATAACGAAATAGAGCATATAATAACAAAAGAAAAGTTAGATAGAGCAACGGCAAAAGAAATAGGAAAAGCAGTAAAAAATAAGATTAAATTAGATAAACAAAGACAAAATGAAAAAACTGTGGTAGAAGAAATCATAACTGTTGATTCGATAAATGAAAGTGCTACAGTTCAAAGTTCAGGAGTTTTACCCAACCCATTACCTAACGCGGACGAACAAGTTACAGTATCCAGTAAATACGTTGAAGATAGTATTTATTTTACGAATTTAGGTGATGGTTTTGGAAATAATATAGCGGGGAGCTGTGCTAGCGTAGCAGCGCAAATATTATTAGGATATAATAATTGGAAACATGATGGGCGTATTATACCACAAGGAACGTTTGCAAATAATTTAAAATTTTTGAATTATGATAATACGAATATTGATTTATTATGTACACCATATTCGCAAGATTATTTGGAAACAACAAGCACTTATGTTCATGATGGTGTCGCGATAAATTCTTTTTATGAACAATTAATGGAATATATAAACCCGTTATG
>JAZOUI010000159.1:0-2946 GCA_045658145.1 Pumilibacteraceae bacterium | reverse complement strand
AGTTCACTAAGCGATCCTTTTCCCAAAACAAGTGCAAGCAACCAGTTGATAATGGGCTTTAACACAAAATTAGAAAGTCCGTTAACGATTGCAGTAAACGCACCGCCGACGATAACGCCGACAGACATATCAAGCACGTTTCCGCGCGTGATAAAAGTCTTAAATTCACTAAAAAACTTCTTCATCTTTTTATCCTCTCTTGTTTTTATATATTTTAATTATACTCCGATGCTTACTATTTAGCAAGCATTTTTAATGCATATTAACTCAATTTCGCCACTTCGTCAACGGGAATAGACAAAATTACAGCGTTCGCCTTAGTGTTCACGCCACATTTTGTATTAATTACTTCCATAATATCATTGCGTTTTTCCTGCGCGGTAAGAATAGTAACTATTTCTCTCTCGGCACTAAAACTTGCGCCCAAAAGTCTAACCGTCTCGTCGTTTTCTATTTGATGCGCTCTTATAACAGTACCACCACGCGAACCTGCGCTTTTCGCAGCCGTCATAACTTCGTCGCTATAACCACGATTTACTGACGCTATAATAAGACTGTATTTGCTTTTCTCGCTCATTCTATCCTCCGAATTTTTACCCGACGATTGCGCCGCGCTAACCAAAAGATTTGATGCCGCGCTAACGTTTATTTGACAAACGATACCTTTACTGTTGATAGCATTGCTCAATCTATCGTTAAGTGCGTTCATAATCTCACGCGCACTACCCTGTGACGCAATCGAGAACATTACGTCTTTTTCCGAACTCAAAAGTCCTAAAATGTCCATTATTTCCGAACTTGCAGTTCCTTCGCCCATGCACACCGTAGATACAAACACTCCACTACGCATAAACAAATCTTTCAAACTGCCCGATTTACCTCTGTCCGTAATCGCAAGTAAGATGCACGGACGAGAGGGTTTTTCACCTTTTCTTTGTCGTCCGCCACCGCGGTTTTTCTTTGGTTTTAAGTTATTTTGCACAAAATCAGGGTGTACGTTAGTGTTCGTTTTGATTTTTTCCTGCATACGCCCTCCTAGTCGAAATAAACGATTTTATCGTCGGTATCAGCAATAATGCTTTCAAGTCGTTTACTCTTAATTCTTTTCCTTATTGCCACACTAAGACCAAGCACTTGTATCGTAACAAGCGGAGTCATAGCGACCATAGCCACTATTCCAAAAGCATCCGTTAAAATATTACCGCCCAAACTCATACACGCGCCCATTGCAAGGGGCAAAAGGAAGGTTGCAGTCATAGGTCCACTCGCTACTCCACCGGCGTCGAACGCTACTGCCGTGAAAAGTTGTGGAACGACAAACGTAAGCGAAATGGCAATAACGTACCCCGGTATTAAGAACCAAAATATAGATATGCCTGTTAAAATTCTGAGCATTGCAATACCAACGGAAACGCTTACACCTACGCTGAGCGCGATACCCATAGTGCGCTGACTGATACCACCGTTAGAAACTTCTTCTACGTTCTTTTTCAAAACGTGCACGGCAGGCTCGGCAGCAACGATAAAGTAGCCAACAAGCATACCTACGGGAATAAGCAACCATTTGGTAATTTCACTACCTGCAATTTTCTCGCCTAGCAAATGACCTACGGGCATAAAGCCTACGTTTACGCCTGTAAGGAAAAGCACAAGACCAAGATACGTATAAACAAATCCACTAATAACGCGAATAAGTTGATGCTTTTTAAAGCGCTTGGTTATGAGTTCAAACAAGAAGAAAAGCCCTGCAATAGGAGCAAGCGCAATCGCCACTTCCTTAAAGTATTCGGGGAACGCCGTGACAAAATAACTAGCAGCGTCCTGCGTAGTTACGATATCGGGAATAATTACGGGCGTGGGCGTAACTTCGCCTGGGTTATAAATAATGCCAAGAATAAGTACGGACATAATAGGACCGATACTGCACATAGCAACCATACCGAAACTATCCGATTGAGACGACTTGCCAAGTTCTGATGATGCAAGACCTATACCTAGCGCCATAATGAAGGGGACGGTGACTGGTCCAGTAGTAACTCCACCAGCGTCGAAAGATGCCGGGATGAAATTGTTTGGGGCAAAAAATGCAAGCACAAAAACAGCCGTATAGAAGAAAACGAGTATATACGTTAGTGGTATTTTAAATGCAGTACGAAGAAGTGCGAACACTAAAAATAGTCCCACTCCCACCGCAACCGCAATGATGATAATAGCGTTTTCAATAGCGGGAATTTGGTTTGCAAGCACCGTAAGGTCAGGCTCTGCCATCGTGATAAGCACGCCCAGCAAAAAGCATAACAACATCGGAATAAGTTTGTTCTTAGACTTTGCCATTGCCGAGCCGATACCTTCGCCCATAGGCATCATTGACATATCAACGCCCATAGTAAAGAAGGACATACCGAATATAAGCATTATCGCGCCAAACAAAAACAGCACGATAGGGCCGGGCTCGATAGGAACAAAGGAAATAGACAAAATCAAAACAATTACCGTTATCGGTAAAACGGCATTAATTGATTCGCTAAATTTACTTTTTATGTTGTTGTCAAACAACGCATTTCGTAACTTCACGGCTACTCCTTTACAACTCCCATAGTTATCTAGTATAATTATATATTAAGTTTTAAAAAAAGTCAATACCTATTTTTAAGTTTTACGAAACTTTCACTTTTCTTTTTCGCGCGCGTCCATAAAGTTGACTTTTTGACAAAATGAGAATATACTTTAAGTGAAATGCAACAAGAAACTTTGACAAAGGCTGAAAAGCAATATAAAAAACTGACCGAGCAGTCCGTTGGAAAACTTATTATTTCGCTAGGTATCCCTACAACTATTAGTATGCTGATCACCAACGTTTATAACATGGCGGACTCGTTTTTCGTTAGCCAAATCGCGCTATCGGCTGGTGGCGCGACAAGTATCGTTTTCGGCATTATGGCGATA
>JAZOUI010000158.1:0-5553 GCA_045658145.1 Pumilibacteraceae bacterium | reverse complement strand
GACATGGCTACGATCCGACTTCGTTTACAGTAAAATTAACGCTTGCGGTCATTTGCACTTCGCCATTGTAAGTAATAGTGAACTGTGCAGTAACAGTACCGCTTTTAGCCGTAATTTCGCCCGTTTTAGACGCGATTTCGTAAACGGTAACATTCTCCGCTAAACCGCTTAAAGCGTTTGGTAGTTCAGATACGGGAGTCATAGGGTAATACTCGGTATATCTTCCGTCCGCTAGAATAAATCTTGCGCTTGCGCTGTAATTTTGTGGGTATGGCGCAACCAAGTAAAACGCACCCGATAGGCTACTACCTTGATAAAACGGCGACGATACTACGCTCGCAACCGTTCCGTCGCTCTTGATAAAAACTATCATTCTTTATTTATCCTCCTAAAATAATTTGTGTTTACAAGTAATATACAACTCGTCTAAAATATCAGAGTCGTTTCCATTAAAGTGTTTGTTTTGTCCAAATAACATTTTACCTGTATTTCCGGTCACGTCAGAAACCATTACCCAAGAGTTATACTCGTTTCCGTCAGCCTGAAAAGGAACTGACTCAAATATAATCTTATTGCCAATAACCGAAACACCGCCACCGTTATTATAATTTCTAACAAGTCTTGCGTTTGTCAAATCAACGTCATAAGCAAACTTTTTAAGCCTTGTCGGTAACAAATAGAGTTTTGCTCCGTTTCCTTGCTTACTACCGCTTATTAGTGGCAAATTCTTCGCCATTTGCGACCCTACTACTAATTTATCACGGTTAGTCACAAAGTCGATTTGATAATCGATATTCAATATCTCGGTATTGCCTTTCTTTATCCATAAAGGTTTTGTTTCCGTCGATATTTTTATTTTGCTATGCAAATTTTGGTCTTCAAATTCTTCGTCAAAAAAAGTGGTTGCTTCGGGTAATGTTGCCCCTATTCTTGTTAGGGATTCGGGATAGTTTCTTCTTGGAGCAGGTCCTGATTCAACAAGATTAAAGTATAAATATTCTATTTCACCGAATAAATCCGTGTAGTTTACACCTTGCAAAAATCTTCCTTCTACAATATCGCCGTCAACACTTTCTTCTTTCCACCGTGCGCTGTTACCTGCTGACCAGTTATCTAAATATTTCACAACAAACAACGCAGAGTTGCCGATAGGTACTGATTGAACTGGCAACGCTATTTCCTTTGTTTCCGTTCCATTAGATTCGCCATAAGCCAACGCAAGTGTTATTTTTTTATCATTACCACTTTGTTGTATAATTTCTTTTATACTATCGATTTGAAATAGTACTTCGTTTTCATTTGGGACAATAATTTCATTATCGCCTATAATAACATAATCGTTATATGCAACGTGACTATCAAACGCTTGCCGTTCCGATACTTCGTATTGTCGTTTCATACTGTTTATTCCAACGTATTCCGACAATCTATTAAACTCTTTCGTAAGCCCTAGCGATACTTTCGTAGTGAAAGGATTGTACTCTACCGCCATAGTGCTTATGTAATAATCTTCGTCAAAAAGAGTTCCTACTTTTGGTAGTTTTGGTAGCCCATACCTAACGTAAGTAAGCGACTTTTCAACGTTACCCATTCTTGCTACTGCGCCTTTTAAGTTTTCGCCGTAAAAACTACTTTCGACTATGTTTTGTCCTTGATTATACGCAAGCGTTCTTGGTTTATCATACTCGCTAATATTCATTTTACTTTGCTTTATTCTAGCAGAATATAACGGTTTATAAGTAACGCGGAAAGCAAGGTCAGGATAATAACTATTTATAGGAATAATGTTGTTACCGCCATCTCCATTCGTCAACCCGTTTTGTACAGCAAAACTCAATATGTTCATTATTGCATAAGCGGCGAAACCGTCTACAATTTCGTTTACGTCTACTTTAAAGTTTAATCCGAAAATGTTTTTTTCTCCGCGTTTATAATAAATAGCCATAGATTTTGTAAAATTATTGCCGTCATAATACGCTGGAAGTCTATCGTAGTCCGCCCATTCATAAACAAAGCGTGTAATATCAACTACTTTTGATAATCCACTTTGTTCTCCATTCACCATACATTCTACTTTTTCTATCGCGTTTATAGGATATTGCGTTTCGATCAACATATTAGAATCTTCTACTCTTGCATACGTATTTTCCGTTCTAACTGTTTTGAAACCATCTGTATATGGCTCTACAATACTTCCATCTCCAAATTCTAGTGAACAAACTAAATTCCCTACCGAACTATCAAGATTAGTTGTGTATTGCGATATGCCTTGCGATAAACTTAATTCGGCATACGGCTCTACTTCTACGTCGTTCACTTCGTCGCTACCGTACATATCGTAGTATATTTCACCGTTTTTAAGTCTAGGTTCTCCGTGAACGTAATTACCTATATTTTGCAAAATCTCTCTTAACGTGCTTTGCGTAAATTGAAATTCAGGCGTAGGTATCTTTTCAAACTCAATGGCTTGCGCTTCGTTCAACTTAAATCTAGGCGTTTCACCTGCTCTTAAAGTTTCACAAATCGCAAGTGCGCGTTCAATTACTTTCCTAGCGTTTAATTGCCAATCACTCCTTGAAACTGTACAAGCAACGTTATACCAACTTTCCAAATTGCCCGTCGAGTTACCTATATCTGGTACTCCGTCGTTGTATTCTCTAAAAACAAAATCAGTTCTTGTATAAATCGACAATGGGTTCGCGTTTGTTAGCGTTATTGTTTTAAGGATTTCTCCTTGCGTTATAGTTGCTTGTTTCGTTGTACTATCCCAAGCATAATAAACAGTTGTTTTAAAAACTTCTTTATATGGTGGTATAGATTCTTTAATTTCAATATCATACTTGAACGATTCTAATTCTAATTCCCAACCAACTCTTATTCCTTCGGGATCTGTAATAGGAAAACTGTTTATATAATCTTTACATATTTCTAGCGGTGTATATATCGGAAAACTTCCTTGTTTGAACCACCCCGTATCTGTTACTAAATCGTACGGGGTAAGATATGTCGGATCGGTTACATACGGCGCAGAAAAGTCGTCGGATGGTGTATCAGTTAAATCTATCCTAACTCTTGTCAATGCGGTTTTTCTTTCCCATTCAGGCGTTGGTTTAGTAAAATTCACATATCCTTGACTACGGCAAATAAACCCTTCCAAAAACTTCGTTTCTTCTATAATAGACAAGTTATGCTTATACTTGCCACTTCCTACGGGCGTTTCTTCCGCACTATCCGAAGAAACAAGCATAACAATTTCTTTAACTTCGTTTGGCGCACTTTCATTCCACAAAGATATTTCTACCCTAGATAACGGCTTAAAAATATCCGTATCGCAATTTACAAGCGTTAGTACGCCTTCGTCTAGTTGCTCGTCTAGTATTTCCGTCCATTTGATAGGAAAAAAGACGTTGCTAGTAAAGTCTACTAACTGTCCGTCTTTCTCTATTTGAACTAAAAATTTATTTTGTGTTAGTTCCATTTTTGCTCCTTTTGGGATTATCTACTACCATTGATACTTGCAACGCTTCTTACTGCTCTATTGTTTCTAGCATTTACACCTATATTGTCTAACGCGGTTGCAAGGTTTATTTCAGTATTTTTTTGTTCTATTTTAACTAGCGCGTCAATTACAACACCAACCGCAGCAACTGCCGCACCGATCGGACCTCCTGCCATTGCGCCTGCTGCAATCGTCATTCCTGCTCCTACTGCTTGCCCTACCATATCATACGCAAACTGTACTCTTTGCTGTCGCTCGTTTTCGCCTGTTCTCAATGATATAGTTCCGATTTGATGACTTATCGCTGACTTAACAGCCGATATTGCTGTTCTTCTCAACGCAACGTAAGCCATTGCACCTTTTGCAAGCGAATCGCTTTTACTGCCCATTCCAACGCCTGCGTTTTCGCTCTTGCCCTTTCCGTCGCTACCTGCTACGGGGTTTTTATTAGAACTAGTAGTACCGTCTTCAATAATGATTTTGTATTCAGCCATTTTGAACACCTAACGCTTCGATAAGCGTTATACTTTGTCCTATGTTATCAAGCCCTTTCGCCGTAATATTGCTTTGAGCAAAGAACATATTAAAAGTACCCGTTTCGCCTGCATAGGTTACTTCTACTTCGTGAACTTTTCGTATTTTAGTAATTAGCCATTTTGCAAAGTCACTTGTTAAATTGTTGTTTTCAAGCGCAGGTACGGATAAGTCGATTTGTAATCCGTACGAAGTCGGATAGTTTTGTACTTGTCCGATAGTATTAGACAATACGCCACCGTCAGCAACTACCGCTAGGGAAATGCTCGCTTCCATAAACGGAACGTCTACACCGTCAAACTTTATTTGCAAGTCGTATGACGAAATACCGCCTTGAACCATTGCAAAGTAAACGTTAAAGGTATACGTAATTGACTTACCTACGTTATCGCGTTGCATAAGTTCGCCTGCTTGCGGTTGACTTCCATAAATAGTAACGCTATAATTTTTATCGTCTTGTACTATGTTCGTTTTTTGGGGTTTAGCAAGCCACGAACTTAAAACAGATCTAATAGGCTCTACGCTTTCTTCTACGCCTTTATCGGGGTTTATCGCAACGACAACGGCTACCGAAAGCGTTTCCGTAACAACTAGCACATTGTTTATCGGTACAATGTTATTCTCGCTTATTTGAGCCACACCGTTTATAAAGAACTGTATTTGATTACCGTTGCGTAGTGGCGGTTCGTAATCTCCACCGTCAGCGAATATCGAGAACTGCGCGTTACTATTTTCCGTAAGCATATCGTTTAATCCGTTGTTTACAACGTCTAGTAATTTATTTATAGGTAACATTTTATTCTCCTTATAGTTTTATCAATCTACCGTCTAACAAATTAGCAAGGCTTTTTGCTACTAGAAAGGTAGAATGTTCAAACCAACCTTTATTTGGGTTTTTCTTTCCGTTCCATTTTGGCGAAAGCCATTCTTCGTTTGTATACGGTACGTAAGGCGCAATCGTTTGGTCTACGTATATCTCCGCTGTTTTATTTCCAAACTTAATTTTACTAGCGTTAAACGCCATATTACCTGTTGAGCCTTTAACTCTATTTCCGTACTGATTAACGTACGAAATTCCCCTTGTTTTGGGGTTAGGAACGGATTGCACAAAATCAGCAAAAGATTGCTGACAAACGTTCTTAAAAATTAAAAATTCCATTAGCGTATCCCCCACGGATTATCGACTTTCATTAGTGCTATGATATATTCCGCAGTAGGATTGTTTTGTAAAAACCTTAACGCTTCGTTATTGTTATTATCCGTTTGGATTTGCGCAATAGTCCACATTTTGCCGTCCTGAGTTATAACTCGTCCATCAACCGCAAATCCACAATCCCACATAGTGCGTATAATTAGCCCTTCTTTCGTCGTAATTAAGTTGTTAGTAATTTCCCCATAACTTTTACTAGGACGGTCTACGATTGCGTACTCGAAGTAAGACGACGGAGAAGACGGTGTTTCTTTGTATGAACCCGTAAGCGGATACCCTGCCTTTGGCTTTATCATATCCAAATAGTCCA
>JAZOUI010000157.1:0-2245 GCA_045658145.1 Pumilibacteraceae bacterium | reverse complement strand
CGCTAAATACTTTAACGTTGAATACGACGAGGCAGGCTCGATCGGAAAGCGCTATCGCCGTCAAGACGAAATCGGTACTCCTTTCTGTATCACCGTCGACTTCGACACGCTTGAAGACAACTGCGTAACCGTTCGTGATCGCGACAGTATGGAACAAGTTCGTATGCCTATTGCCGACCTTAAGAAGTACATTGAAGAAAAAATTCAACTCTAAAACAAAAAGCACCGTCACTATCTTGGCGGTGCATTTAATATAGGAGCATTTTATGAAAAAAACTACTGACATTAGAATACGCGATCCTTATATCGTAGCAAAAAACGGAACTTATTATCTTTATAGTTCATCCGTCAAAGAGTTTAGCAACAGCGTTTGCGTTTACAAAAGCACAGATTTAACAAACTGGCAAGAGCCTATCCCCGTGTACACTCTAGATACTAGTGGATGGAAAGATTACGATTTATGGGCTAGCGAAGTACACGAATATAATGAAAAATACTACTTATTCGTTTCCATTGTGGGCAAAAGCGGATTGCGTGGCACGGAAATTTCAGTAAGCGACACCCCAGACGGCACTTTTACACCTATTGCTAATCGTCCCGCTACTCCTCTTGATAAAAGTTGCATTGACGGCACGCTTTTTGTGGACGGAGATACCCCCTATATCGTTTATTCACGTGACTGGCCCGATAACTATATAACGGAAATAGGCGCGTACGTTGGACAAATTTGCGCGTGTGAACTTTCCAAAGATTTAACTACGCCTGTGGGCGAGCCTTTCCTTTTGTTTAACTCGAACGATTGTCCCTACTCCGCACAAGCGGCATCACCTACTCCGTGGGAAGGTAAAAACGTTTTACGTTACGGCTCGGATGCGCCTTTTATTCAGCGTCTTTCTAGTGGAAAATTGTTTCTCACTTGGTCGCCTATACCTGCAAACAACTACGTCGTTTTAGGCGCAACTGCTGATAATATTCGTGGACCTTGGACACATATTGAACCACCCCTTTACGATAATAACGGTGGCCACGCTATGTTTTTCACCGACTTTGACGGAACGAAAAAAATGTGTATTCATCAACCTGAAAAATTTACTCAAGAAAGAGCATTAATTATCCAGGTGTACGAAAAAGATGGTAGAATCACTAGAAAATAAACACTAAAAAACACAAAAACGGCAGGGTACGTACCCTGCCGTTTGTTTTATATATACATAAATAACACGGTTGCCGTAATAACTAGCAATATACTAATTATCGTTAGCGGTTTTAATTTTTCCTTATAGAAAATCATTCCGCAAACCGTCGAGAAAATTATCGTTCCGCCATTAATAATAGGGAAAGTTACGGACGAGCCAAGCGCGCCAGGTTGCGTTGCGAGCGCAATAAAGTAATCACCTAAGCCGTTACACAATCCGTACAAACCAGCAAATAACAACGAAATCATAAACGTTTTCATTACGCTCTCGCCAGTAGTTTCTTCTTTAGATACCGCAATAAGCTCGGGCGCTTTTTTAATCTTACTCACAATGAATAAAACGCCATAAACGACTGCGCAAAGAATAACCGTTGACAACCCGTACCAAGTCATAAATACGTCGTTATTGATAGAATATTTTCCATCAGCGCCCAAGATTGCACTTGCCGTAATTTCAGGCTGATTTTGGTGAACGGTAAACAGCACGCCTATCATACCGTTCATAAAAAATATGCCGATATAATACAAAAAGGCTTTTAGCGTCAATTTGCTTTTGTCAATACTAGATACCGACAAAATGATTGCGGCAATCATACAAACAAACGCAATTCCTTTTATGAGCGTAAGTTCTTCGCCGTAAAAGGTCAATCCCACAAGACTAGGAAGGAGTAAACTACCAAGCATCATAAACACCGAGTATATACTCATATCGCCTACAGCAAGCACTTTTATGCCTATATACACGCATAAAAGCGACACCACGGCAACAAGCATAGTCATTAGGAACGTGAACCAACTAAATCCGAAGTTGATCTGCCCTGTCGTTATACTTCCCTTAATAAAGAAGAACAGCGCGATTGTCAAATAAGCAAACAAGGACAGGCGTAACGAACTAGCAAAGCCCGTTCCGTTACGACGCTGATACTGCCTTGTAATTAAGAATTGCAACGAGAATATTAACGCCGAAACAAACAGCAATATGTAATAAATTGCCATAACGTACTACTCCGTTTTTAGTTTTTGGGCGAATAGTTAGGACTTTCCTTTGTG
>JAZOUI010000156.1:0-10536 GCA_045658145.1 Pumilibacteraceae bacterium | reverse complement strand
TACCTTCGTTTTGCAAATTTTAGCCGATTATGAAAAGGATATCAACTATCCGTTTAGCGAAATTTTAGACAAAATCAAAACTCTCGCTAGCGCGCTGAACATTAACGAATACACGGCATATCTTACCGTGCTTATTTGTATGACGAAACACTTAAAGACCGTATATGCAAACAACGGTTTGGACGAAGAACTTTGGCGCACGGCTGTAATGGACTTAAAATATAAGAATACCGAGTGTACTCTTATCCACGGCGTTAGCGGTACTTTCGTGGCGCATTGGTTTAATAGGTTATTTAACTTTACGCGTTTTGCTTTTCATAAATTGCAATTCCAAATCGTATCGTTTAAGGGCGAATACAAAACGGAAAATTTAACCCTGCGTGACGGCGACAGCGTTATCGAAGTACATATCCCGCGTACGGGCACTCGCCTTGACCGTGAAAGTATGCTCCGCTCGTACACGCTCGCTAGCGACTTTTTCAAAGAAAAATTCAATCTTCGTCCCGTTTTCGTTTGCGGTTCGTGGCTACTTTATCCCGAAAACAAAAACCTTCTTCGCCCTGGCTCAAACCTACTACTCTTTATTCACGACTACGACATAATCAAGTGGGGCGATTACGAAAACTACAACGAAAAATGGCGACTTTTCGACACCATGACAGACGATATCGACAAATTGCCCGCGGACACTTCGTTTAGACGCAGTTATATCGAGCGCATGCGTAGCGGTAAGCCTTTAGGCTGGGGCTACGGCGTATTCGACTTCGAAAAAAATCAATAACTAACATCACCACAAAAAACTCGTTACCTAATCGATAACGAGTTTTTTCATTCTCTCACCAACACAACTAATTTTTCCTACAAAAACAAAACGACGCGGTACGACCACGCCGTTTTTGTATTTATTAAATGGTTTTTATCGTTAATACTTCAAAAGGTTTAAGCGAAAGTTCAAGTTCGTTATTTTCAACCGAAAGTTCACAAATCTCATTTTCAAGCATATCGCAAAGGTAAACCTTATTTACAGGATAACCAAACGTAATTTTTTCGTTAACGCGTCTACCGATAGGCTCGTAAATTCTCATAACCGTTCCTTCGCCTTTTTGAGCACGTTTTACAGTATCAATTACTACCTTTTCTTTTTGCGTTCTAACGAGTGAATATTCACAATCGCATACCCCGTCCCCCGTTGTTTTTAAAACAAAGCAGGGATTATTAAGTTCGTAAGCACGCTTTACTACGTCAGAACTTGCGAACGAGCAATCGTGCGGATACAACGTATATTTGATAGTATGTTTACCCCTATCGCAATCAACGTCAGGATAAGTAGGTGCGCGCAAAAGCGACAGCGACAAATTATTATTCTTAATTCCGTAGCCGTACTTGCTTTCGTTAATAAGTGCAACGCCGTAATCAGGCTCTGCCACGTCCACAAATTTATGAGCGCAAACTTCAAAGTTAGCGCAATCCCACGAAGTATTCGAGTGTGTACTTCTTTCAGCGACACCAAACTGAATATCGCAAGTTGCTTTGCTGGTTACGATATCGATAGGGAACTCACGCTTAAGCAATACGTGTTCAGCGTGCCAGTCAATTTCGTTAACAAAATCCACCCTAGCATCTGCATCGTACATATAAACCGTATCGGCAATGGTGGAATCGTTAAACTTTCTTACCGTCTTAACACCCACTCTGTCCGCATCACGCACTATTTCCACGCTTTCAACACTCATACAATCAAATTCTTTTTGACGATAGAACACGGAAACTTCCCACGCGTCGTATTGAGTGTTAATATCTTCATACGTAGCAAACTTAATAACGCCGTTATCTTTCAAAAGTTCACGACCTACACGTTTGTCGTAAACGGACGAAATATTCATCTTTTCGTCAAACGTAATACGCAAATACTCGTTTTCCATACCCTTTTCGCTTGCCTGCACGCTCGAGCAAGTAACAACGGGTTCAATTACCTTATAGCCCTTACTCTTTACCCCAAACGTGGGATAACGTACCCCTTCGTTTTCAACGTAACCGTTAAATTCAAAGGAGTTGGGATTGTATACAAGCAATCCTTTTTTGTTTGCAGTTTTTGCAATTTCGTCGAGATACAACTCGCTTTGAGCATTTGCAAAAGCAAGAATATCCGCGTAGTCGGCGTCACTATCACGATACACTTCGTTTATGGACGAGCCGGGCAAAATATCGTGGAACTGGTTAAACAAAAGCGTACGCCATCTTTGATCATAATCGCATTGCTTAAACTCGTCACGTTCCTTTCCCTTGCCTATAACTGAAAGCGTTTCAGCGTTTTGCAAAGCAAACTCACCCTTTCTATTATTCTTTTTATTATTCGCCTGCGAAGTATACGTGCCACGATGATACTCAAGATACAACTCGCCACGCCATTCAGGCAAATACTCTTGACCACCATTAGCCAAATCTTTTCTAAAACCATCCAAATACTCGTTTACGGTCTTAAAACGCGCAGACGGCATATTGGGCAATGCGCTTTCCATTCTGCGCATCATTTCGCAGTCGTGCATCGTAGTTCCACCACCACCGTCGCCAAAGCCAACGGTCATTATTGCCTCGCTTTTAACTTCCTTTTGCTGATTTCTACGATACGCGCCTTTGATCATTTTGGGTGACGCGTCCGAAACGTACGTCGTGTAACGAGCAAGTTCTTTCGTCGTTGCTTGACCAGTAATGAAATGCGTGGTAACGCTACTACCATCAATACCCGTCCACTTAAATACATCGTAGGGCATCATATTCGTATCGTTCCAACTGATTTTGCTAGTAACGAAATCGCTAACGCCACATTTATTCATAATTTGCGGAAGCGACGCCGAATAGCCAAATACGTCAGGCAACCACAAAACTTTACTATCCACGCCAAACTCGTCTTTAAAAAATCCTTTGCCGTACATAAATTGACGGACAAAACTTTCACCCGACGGAACGTTACAATCCGCCTCAACGTACATACCACCTTCAGTTTCCCATCTACCCTGAGCGACATATTCTTTTATCTTTTCATAAAGCGCAGGATTTTCTTTCTTTACCGATTCATACAAAAAGGGCTGTGACGAAGTGAACTTATACTCGGGATATCTCTCCATAAGCGCAACTACGTTAGCGAACGAACGTTGCGCCTTTTCCACCGTTTGACGTCTTTGCCAAAGCCATGCAAGGTCAATATGAGTATGACCTATGCACGCCACTTTTTCCTTACTATCACGATTAACCGAGTAAAGATTTTCGTTCAAATACGCGCTCGCTTTTTTCACGCTCTCAATAAATTTTTCGCCTTGCCACTTACTCGTGTCGACCAAATTTATAGCGCTGTTAAGCGTCGTTAAAATGTCCGTGTATTCGGTGGAATACGTGTCGGTAAACTCAAGCACTTGGGCAGGAACAAAAATATCGTAATACAACTTCTCAACGTCTTCGTCAACGTATCTTAAATCCACAAAAAGCGAAAGGGGATCGTAGATGTTCATGCCTGCGTATGCGTAAAAATACACTTTCTTCACACCGTAATTAGTAATTGCAATGGACTTATGGTTTACGTCCAAGCCCTGAACGACTTCTCCGTCAATATACACCAAAAACTGTGGATTGAGCGCATCCCAACCATTCATTAGTGTGCGAACGCTGAGTTCAAGACGATAGTTTTCTATTTTTTCAAAATTAATTTCCGCATAAAACCACGCGTGCGCATCACTCTTTCCGCCCCAAAAATCGTTGCGACTAAAGGGCACGAACGTGTCGTCAATCACGGGCATAACCGTGCCTTCTTTATATTCAGTCGGCTTATATAGCAAATTTGTAACGGGCAATTGTTTTACCGTAACGTGCTTTATAAGTTCCTCTAAAAACGCTTTCGGTCTTTGCGACAAAGCGGTTTTACCTACGCCTATTCCCTGTAAATTTTGCATAATCTTCTCCCTGTAGTGTTTGATTATATTCACTAAAACTACAAAACGACCTTATACGTACTACGTCGTTTTATACTTTTAATTCTTTTTATCGTATCTTTGTTTACGAATTTTTCCGTCTTTTTTATGTATGGTAATGGACGCGTCCATACTTACTGCGCGTTCCTTTGCAAAAGCGATTGCCTCGGCTTGAGTAGCAAAAAGTTTAAGCGCACGACCGCCCTTCGCTCTTTTTACCTGCCACTTTCCGTCATCACGGCGAGCAATATGATAATTAATAGGACGAATTTTCTTGCCGTCACTCTCATTGCTTTGAACAACGATTTCTTCCGTTTGTTCTACGCTAATTTCTTCCACTTCGTCGTTAGTGGCTACTACCTTTTCTTCCTGTTCAGTTTTAGCAGTCTGCTTTGCTTTCAACTTTTCTTCCTTTCTTCTCTTTCTCTCTTCACGCTTTGCCTTACTGAAAAAACACATATTTTTATCTCCTTTAGTCAAAAATTTCTTCAAAGTCGGGTGTAAAAACGTCACTTTCGCATCCTTTATCTTGCAAAAAGCCGTCTAGTTCAAGTTCTACTGCATACTTAACAACGTCGTCGTATTCAAAGGACGTGACTTTTCGGTTAAGTTCTATAAACTCGCTTTTGTTAAAAGACGGGGTGTACTGGCGCATAATACTAACCAGCGCATTAGGAAACAATCGTTTTATTATTTCCAAAACAGCCTTGCTGTCGTCTCGGTGACCGGGCAGAACCAAGTGACGGATTATAACGCCTTTTTTGATAAGTCCGTCGTTTATTTCCACTTTGGGTTGTTGGCGCACCATTTCCGCAATCGCCGTTTGGGCAATTTCGCAATAGTTGGGCGCTGATGAAAACTTAGCCGATAAAGCGCTATCACAGTACTTGAAATCAGGCAAATACACGTCCACTAATCCGTCAAGACGGCGAACCGAATCCACATTTTCATATCCACTACTGTTAAAAACGACGGGTATCGTTAGTGTCCGTTTTGCTTTTTCGAGTGCCGGAACAATCTGATTAATATAATGAGATGCTGTAACCAGATTGATATTATGCGCACCTTTTTCTTGAAGTGAAAGCATAACGGTGACTAGTTCATCAACACTCATTTCCTTGCCTTTGTTTCCGTGGCTAATGCTAACATTTTGACAAAAAACGCAACGGAGTGAACACCCACCAAAAAAGATAGCGCCACTACCCTTTGTTCCACTTATAACGGGTTCTTCAAACCTATGTAGCATAACTTTGCTAACCTTAGGCAAAAGTCCACCACCACAAAACCCTATTCTTTTGTCACGTTCCACGCCACAAGCGCGCGGACACGCGTAACATTTTTCCATAGAGATTATTATAACTCAATTTTATATAAAAGTCAATATTGTTACTAAAAAAAGTTGACCGATATATAACTTTTAAAGTATAATATAAGTAAGGAGAACGCTATGTCAAACTTTCACATTTCAATTTCGTGTGCTTGCGACCTTTCGCCCGACCAAATAAAGGCATACGGCGCGCATTGTTTTGCGCCTCGTTTTATAGGGCTTAACAGCGAACCAAACACAGCTGATGAATATGATCGCGCACATAATAAAATTCAAAACGGCAAGGTACGTCCTACGCCTATCACGACTGAAAAGATAGAAACGTACTTTGATGAACTGCTTGAACAAAATAACAAAAGTTTACTTCACGTTTCCCCTTCGCATCTTGTGAGCGACGAAGGCGCGCGTGCACTTCGCGCCACTCGTGACGAAATGATAAAATTCCCACGCCAAAGCGTATACGTACTTCTCACCACCACCGTGGGGGCAGGAATGTTGCCACTTTTTTACGCCATGGTAAAACTGAACGACGGAACGCGCTCGATTGAAGAAGTATTCGTTGAACTTACGGCAATTTCTAGAAAAGTTGTTTCGCTTTGCATCAAAAAAGAACCAAACTATATGACGGTAACTAGCGCACAAGATAACAACAAACTGTTGTTTAAGACGCGTAGCGAGGCACAGACGGCAAAGCGCATAGCAGATGCTTTTCTTGCGTCTTCATCAGATACGTTGTATATCAGTCACCGTTCACAACACTCACTAGCACTTAAAATTGCCGAACGCGTCCACGACACTAACCCTAAAAAGAAAGTGGAAATTACGCGTATGAGCGCAACGAGTATGACCGCAAAAAACAGTTTTGACCTAACGATAGGCTACGTTGAATAATTAAATCAATAGGATATAACACAAAAACGACAGGGTACGCACCCTGCCGTTTTTATTTTATCTATTTAATTTTACTTAAAAATTTCGTCGATCACCGCGCCACCAAGACAACGGTTTTCGTAGTAAAGAACTGCATATTGACCGGGAGTTACGGCGCGCTGAGGCGTTTCGTACTCAATAAAAATCTCGTTCCCGTCAATACGAGCGTGCACTTTTTGTTCGCCCTGACGGTATCTAAATTTTGCCGTACAATCAAACTCTTTTTTATCCCACGGGCCAATTATATTAAGTCCACTACCACGCATAGAGCGCGTAAAAAGTTCTTCGCCTTCACCACAAGAAACGACAAGTTCGTTGGTATCAAGGCGTTTGTCAACGACGTACCAACGCGCTTGATCTTCGCCTACTATTCCACCTACGCCCAAGCCCTTTCTTTGCCCGAGCGTATAGTACATAAGCCCAAGATGTTCGCCCACTTGCTTACCCGAAAGGTCAACGATTTTACCCGGGCGAGCAGGGATATATTGCTGTAAAAAGGCTCTGAACTTTCTCTCACCTATAAAGCAAATACCCGTAGAGTCTTTCTTTTTAGCAGTAATAAGCCCGTTTTTCTCGGCAATGTCGCGCACCTGACTTTTTTGAAGTTTACCAAGCGGAAACATTACTTTGTTTAGTTGCGAAGTGCGTACTTGGTTTAAGAAATACGTTTGATCTTTGCCCTCATCTACCGCCTTAAGCAACACAGGCGTGCCGTGGGTGGCATCAATATCGCAATAATGTCCCGTCGCGATATAGTCCGCGCCAAGTTCCATAGCGTACTCTTTGAAGGGAGCAAATTTTATTTCGCGATTACACAAAACGTCGGGGTTAGGCGTTCTGCCCTTTTTGTACTCATCCAAAAAGTATTCGAACACTCTGTCCATATATTGGCTAGCAAAGTTAACGGAATAGCACGGAATACCTAGTTTGCCACCAACGCCCAAAACGTCCTGCCAGTCGTCAGTTGCGCTGCAGCATCCTTCGCCGTCCTCTTCTTCCCAGTTGTGCATAAAAAGCCCGAC
This sequence comes from Pumilibacteraceae bacterium, assembly GCA_045658145.1. Taxonomy (GTDB): domain Bacteria; phylum Bacillota; class Clostridia; order Christensenellales; family Pumilibacteraceae; genus UBA10677. The sequence goes on along the minus strand of JAZOUI010000156.1, from coordinate 3,295 downwards.
TACGTCATAGCCTTGTTCTAACAAAAGCAATGCGGCAACGGATGAATCCACGCCACCGCTCATTCCTACAACAACACGCTTTTTCATTTCTTAACTCCTACTCGCAAAGAAGGCTGAGCGTTAAGCGTAAGGTCAGCCAAATCCTTGCCTTCTTTAATAGAAAAGTACGCGCGCGACGCTATCATAACGGCATTGTCCGTGCAAAGTACAGGGGACGGGAAAAGCACTTCGTACCCTTCAGCCTTACCACGAGCAAGCAAACTTTCACGCAAATACGAGTTACTTGCGACGCCTCCTGCAAGCACAATTTTATCTCTACATGCATCCTTTGCCACTTTTAGCGTAGTATCCACCAAAATATCCACGGCGGTATGCGTAAGTGATGCGCAAACGTCTTCTATCACTATCTCTTCTCCACGCTGACGAGCATTGTGGATATAGTTTACAACTGCAGTTTTAAGTCCTGAGTAACTCAAAGAAAAGTCTTCGCGCACTTGCTTTTTGCTTAAAAACTGAATATTGTTTTTCCCATTTTTTGCTAGTCTATCAATTTCCGGTCCACCAGGATAGGGAAGTCCCAAAAGCCGAGCAGTTTTGTCAAACGCCTCGCCTATCGCATCATCTCTAGTCGAGCCAAGCAAAACGAATTCGTTGTAATCTTTTACGTCAATAAGACAAGTATGTCCACCACTTGCCACGAGCGACAAAAAGGGTGGTTTTAGGTCGGGGAAAGCAACGTAATTCGCGCTAATATGCCCTTCGATATGGTTGACTTTTACAAGCGGAATACCCGTCGCGTAAGAAAGCGCTTTTGCGCTCGTAACGCCTACGAGTAGTGCGCCTACCAGTCCTGCGCCATAAGTAACGGCGATAGCATCAATATCGCCTATCGTCATATTTGCTTTTGCAAGCGCCTCGTCAATGACGTTGTTTACTGCCAATGTATGATTGCGTGATGCGACTTCAGGCACTACACCACCAAATAAACGGTGGATATTTATCTGCGACGAAATAACGGAAGATAAAACTTCTCGTCCGTTTCTTACCACAGATGCGGCAGTTTCGTCACACGAACTTTCAATGCCTAAAATGGTAACGCTTTCTTTGTCTTTTAATTCATTGAATTTGTTTAAAGTATCGTACATTTTACCTTTTGTGAGAAATGCGCCACCAAGCACGGTAAGCGCATAACCTTGTTAAGATTTTCTTAAATATTCGTTTATAAAGCCTGTCAAATTTCCATCCATAACCGACTGAACGTCGCCCGTTTCAAAACTAGTACGATGGTCTTTTACCATAGTATAAGGCTGGAATACGTACGAACGGATTTGACTACCCCACTCGATTTTTTTGATTTCGCCCTTGATAGTGTTTGCCTTTTCAAGTGCCTCGCGTTCACGAAGTTCAACGAGTTTACTAGTAAGCATCTTCATTGCCGTCTCACGGTTTTGAATTTGCGAACGCTCGTTTTGGCATTGAACGACTATGCCCGTAGGAAGGTGAGTAATGCGCACGGCAGAGTCCGTTTTGTTAACGTGCTGACCACCTGCACCACCACTTCGATAAGTGTCGATTTTAAGTTCTTCGGGCTTTATAACAATGCTGTTATCACTCTCAATTTCGGGCATTACGTCAAGACTCGCAAAAGAAGTCTGACGACGCGCGTTTGCATCAAACGGCGATATACGTACTAGTCGATGTACGCCTTTTTCCGCTTTTAAATAGCCGTAAGCGTTTACGCCCGACACCATAAAAGATACACTTTTTATTCCTGCAACGTCGCCCGGCAAAAGGTCGAGTTCTTCTAGCGTAAAACCGTTCTTTTCAGCGTACATTCTATACATTCTGTACAACATACTTACCCAGTCTTGCGCTTCCGTTCCACCTGCGCCTGCTTGGAGCATCAAGATCGCATTGTGCTTGTCGTACTCGCCTTTAAGCAAAGTTTCAAGGTGAAGTTCTTCAATCTTCTCGCTAAGCGAATTAAGCGTTTCTTCAATCTCGCCAAGATAACTGTCGTCGTCTTCCATTTCCACAAGTTCGATAAGCGTAGCAAGGTCGTCAAGTCCTACGCGATAGCCGTTAAGTTCGGCTAGTTTATCAGAAAGATACTTTGCCTCGGAATTGATTTCAGCAGCGCGCTTGGGGTTGGAATAAAGGTCGGGTGATTGTTGAATTTCGTCAAGTTCGGCTTGACGCGCTTTCATTTTGTTTTCATCAAAAGCACGGCAACAATCGTCAAACTTTGCGCTTAAATTTTTGAGTTTGAATTTGTAATCGTCTAAAGTAACCATTATTAGTTATTTCCGTCTTTTCCTAAACAGCAGTTCTTATACTTCTTACCGCTACCACAGGGACAGGGATCGTTTCTGCCCACCGTCTTTTTCTCGGTAGCCTGAACTTCCTGAACCACTTGACCACGGTTAGTAACCATCTCTACCTTTTGAGCCTCACGCTTGGGTGCGTGTTCAATATTAACGTGCATCAAAAGCGAAACCGTTTCTTCTTGCATCTTCGCAGTCATTTCTTCGAACATATCGTAGCCTGCTTTCTTGTATGCGATAACGGGATCTTGGTTACCGTATGCTTTAAGCACAATACCCTTTTTAAGTTGATCCATAGAGTCGATATGGTCCATCCACTTCGAGTCGATTACACGGAGCATAATTACGCGCTCGATTTCAGTAAAGTCAATGGACGCGCCCGTCTCTTCACGAAGTTTGTCCGCATCAGCAATCTTTTCGTCGTAATAAGCCTTAACTGCCGTATAAAGTTGCTCTTTAATTTCTTCAAGAGCCCACGTTTCCATTCTCTCTTGAGTAAGGAAATCGGGATCGTTGGGGAGAAGTTTTCTCTCAATTTCTTTGTTAAGTTCTTCGTAATCCCACTCATCCCAGTCCACTCTAGGATCGGTATAAGCATCAACGGTGGTGTTGATTTGCTCGCGAATCATATTCATAATTTGGTCGTGAGCGTCAATTCCGTCCAAAACTTTGTTTCTTTCGCCATAAATAATGGTACGCTGAACGTTCATAACGTTATCGTATTCAAGCACTTGACGACGAGCAGAGTAATGATGTCCTTCAATGTTTCTTTGCGCGTTCTCAATCTGCTTGGTCAAAAGTCCCAAAGCAAAGGGAGTGTCTTCATCGATTTTGAACATTTCAGCCATACGTTTCATTCTGTCGCCACCGAAAAGACGTACAAGATCGTCTTCCATCGAAAGATAGAAAATAGACGAACCTACGTCACCTTGACGTCCACTACGTCCGCGAAGCTGGTTGTCGATACGGCG
>JAZOUI010000155.1:0-8122 GCA_045658145.1 Pumilibacteraceae bacterium | reverse complement strand
CCATTTTATTTTTCTCCTTTGTTTTATTTTACATCACGCTTTTGGAACAAAAGCACAGCGCCAGTTAAGAATATAGCAATAAATACTACTGATACGATAATCGCCCTAACAGCAACATCTCCTATACTTGCAACGTTTATTAAAGCGTTAATACCGTCGGGCATAAACTTTGCAACTTCCACAGAAATTTTGATCATTGACAAAAGTCCAGTTGCCGCGAAGTAAACGAGGCTAGTTACGCCGATACTAAAAATCGCACCAACAACCATCGCAACCGCGTGACTCTTCGTTAAGATGCAGAAGAAAACGAGCATTGCATCAACTGCACAGAACAAAAGGAAACGCAACAATAATCCTTCTATCAATTCAGCAATAGAATATGTCGTAATATACGAACTAAAGAACATGTTTGCAAAAACTACTGCTATTATCGTATAAACGAGCAATATTATCAATTGAACGGCACAAGTAACGATATATTTAGAAATTACCATCTTTCCTCTATTAGAAAGTTGACCTGCAATGTTCTTTGCATAACCACACGATTGCTCAGCGCCTATAAAACTTGCTACAACCATGCACGCAACGAACAAAGAGAACGAGTTAGTGCTGGTAAATACGACGTCTGCAAAATCCACGCCGTTAAGCCAAGACATTATGGGGAACAAAAAGGCCATTCCTTCAGCCGAAGAAGGATCAGAGTCCTCCATAGCAAGTTTAAGAAGTGCTAAAACGCCCAAGTTAAACAACATACCCACGAACGCAACGATAGCGGCGATGATTATGCCTACTCTCATAGCTTTGCTATGAAAAAGTCTATACAAATCCATTTTAATGAGATTAAACATTATACGTTCCTCCCCGTGCTATTCAAGTAATATTCTTCTAGCGTCATCTTCTTATACGCGAATTCATATACTGCAATATCACTCTTAACAAGTTTTTCAATAACCTTACTAGAATCTTCAATAACCGAAGAAATTTTAATCGTCTGCTCGTCAAGCACTTCAAATTCGTTGACGTTCATACTAGTCAAAATTTCCTGCGCCTTTTCACTACTTGAAGTTTTGAGATAACCGTAAGTACTGCATCTTTTAATAAGATCTTCGGTGGTAAATTCATCCAAAAGTTTACCGCCGTTAATGATTGCAAAAGAATCCGCTACCTTAACAAGTTCGTCAAGAATATGGCTAGAAACGATAACCGTCATACCCATTTCCTTGCTCAATCTATGTATAATCTGACGCATTTCTGCAATACCTTGCGGATCAAGACCATTGATAGGTTCGTCAAGTACAACAAATTCGGGGTTTCCTACAAGCGCAAGCGCAATACCAAGACGTTGTTTCATACCCAAAGAAAAACTTTGAGCAAGTTTCTTGCCTACGCCCTCAAGTCCAACTTGCTCTAACAACGAATTAACGTATTTATCGTCGTTAATTCCAAGCGAAAGGCACTTAAGTTTTACGTTTTGGAAAGCCGTCATCTTGGGGAAAAGTCCCGGCGTTTCAATAAGCGAGCCTATTTTATTTCTGCACTTCAAAAGATCTGCTCCACTTTTTCCCATAAAGGTGAAAGAACCAGACGTGGGCGTCGACAATCCGCAAATCATTTTAAGAATAGTCGTTTTACCAGCGCCGTTTCTACCAATTAGACCATAAACTTCACCTTTTTTAATGTGAATATTAATTTGGTCCGCCGCCTTAAAATTACCATAGGCTTTGGTCAAATTTTCCGTCGTCAATATATATTCCATAAGTCTCCTTTGCGTATACGCGCTCAATAGCGCGCACTACGCACTCTAAATTATAGTACATCATATTTACCATATTGCGCGTTACAAAATCGTTACAAACAATAAAAGAACGGCAAATGGTTGCCGTTCTTCTAAAAATCTTTTTATTATTGAAAATTAAGTCTTGCGCACGTTTCTTCTGCCCAACTAAATTGCGCCATATATTCACCAAAAAACTCTGGTTTGCCACTTTCTAAATAACTAAAATAATCACATTTTATCAAACTTGTATCAATGCGATAAAAGGGTGTTTCGTGACAAAAAACAGCATCCGCTCCCACCGATTTGAGCGTGTTTTTAAGGTCTAGCACAAGTTGGCGAAGATACGCCGAATTTTTATTGTCGTCAGTATCATCAGGGAAAAGCACAGCGCAAATTTGTTTTGCCGTCATACCTGCGCCGTTTCTGTCAATTAGATAAGCAAGCAATTCCTTGGTTTTCGTTCGCTTAAACTGCACGCCCACTCCATTTACAAAGACTTCGAAATTACCAAAGCATTTTACTTCCAAAAGTTTTTCTTTTTTTCTAACGCCTTTGATGTTATCAATCTCGGTTTGAACGTCTTCGGCGGATATAGGTTTCATTAGGTATCCCGACGCGTGAAGTTTAAATGCGGGGATAGCGTACTGTTCATATCCTGTACAAAACACAATTTTACTGCTTGGCTGAAGTTCGATAATCTTTTCAGCAAGGGCAATGCCACCCATACCGCGCATATTTATATCCAAAAAAGCCACGTCTATCCGATTTTCCGTCAAGTAATTAAGCGCATTTTCACAACTTGAAAACGGTATAACTTCTTTGATATCAGATGATGCGCTGACTGCTTTTACAAGTGCTTTTAGCATCAATTCTTCATCATCAACTGCTATTGCTATCATTTTTCATCCCCCTTAGGAATAATTATCAGAACTTGTGTACCCACGCCTATCGTGCTTTCAATTTTTAATGTTCCGTTTACCATCACGTTCAATCTTTCACGAATATTTCTTATACCTACGTGTTTTCTTTCATCAAGCAAAACACTCGTATCAAAACCAGCGCCGTCATCTTCTACCATAACGCAATAACTTTCTTGCGTTTCGTAAGTTGCAACCTTTATAGTGCCACCCTTTTCTAGTTTCATAAGTCCGTGCTTTATAGCATTTTCTACGATAGGCTGAATAGTGAGCGCAGGTATATAAAAATCGTTGGAATTCATTTCGAACGAGAACGTCATATCGGGAAAACGTACGTGTTCAATGTTTATATAATGGTGAACGTGCGCCATCTCTTGCGACATAAGTATAGGTTTATTGTTATCAAGTTCGCCAAAGTTGCCCCTTAAATATTTCGCAAAATCGTGTACGAGTTCACCTGCTTTGGGCGGATCTAACTCGCAAAGTTGTTCGATACTGCCAAGTGTGTTGTATATAAAATGCGGACGAATTTGGCTCATCATTATGGAAACACGGCTTTCGGTAAGTTGAGTTTTCAGTACGAGTTTTTCTCTTTCCAGTTCCTTGGCTTTTGTGATCGCGTTGATGCTATTAGGAATAATTCTAAGCAAAACAACTATTGCGATTGTAAACAAAATTATGAATACGTATTGACTAGTAATTCCGCCTTCCCAAAGTCCCAAAAACGTCGCAAGCGAATCTACGCCAAACGAGATTAAAGGCAAAAATGCGCCTATATAAATCAACTTGTTTTTGCCTTTTGCGCAAATTAATTCTTGTATAATACATACGATTAGCGTCACGCTAATGGCGTTTTGAACTATCAACCAATAACGCCAAGTATCATAGAAAAATATCCCCGTTATCATAGGCAAAACAAACAAAACTACGTTTGCAATCCCTAAAACCATGCTTGCTATAATACCGACTTTCTTCGTTCTTTGCAGCAACGTCGTAATTAACACCGTCGAAAAGAAAGCATACAGCATCATTGACACGCCTAGCACAGAAGTGTTGAAAATTATCGATTCACTCCAAAACGAAATTCCAAAAGAACTATAAGTAAAATATATGCCCGCAAATAAAATCACTAACCCAAGTAGCCATATAATTTTACTGTTTTTAATGTGGATTAAGGATGAGAATAACGCCGTTCCTAAGAATATAACGGATGCAATTATAATTCCAAGGCCAAAGTTTCTTTGTATTGCGCCACTATCTAATACGCTTTTTTCAAATACCATATCCCCCCAAAAAGCCACTTTGCTTAGCATTTGGTCAATTGCGTTTTCGTTACCAAAATTGTGGGGATTGTGGATAATAATTTCTATAATATCTTCTCCGCCGAAAAACGAATGGCCCGTCCAATCTACACCACAAGCCGCTTTGCCATATAATGGGTTTTCGTGGTCTATTGTGTAAGAAGTACCGCTTTGCTTAAAGGTTACGTTTATATGATCCGTATAAAAAGCAATCAAAGTTGTTCCCTTATATACGCCGATATACTCGCCTTTTGGCGAAGAATAATGGAAATTACCACGCAAGGTAACGTCGCCTTTTGTTGAAGATATATGCTCACCTTTTACAATCTCTTTCCACTCGCCCTCGCCTATTCGATATTCACCTACGAAATATACGTTTGCAGGCGTCGCCGGGATAGATTGATTACTATTTGCGTTCCCTTGCCACAAAAGAAGTACGGCTGATACAATAATCAATATCGAGCCTATAATAGGAAGAACCGAACGAACGGGTATTTTTTTGAAAAATTCAATAATTTTGTTATTCATTCCTATTCTCCCAAACAAATTTTAACGTGCTTTCTTAATAATCACTTTATATTATATATTTTAACACTATAATGATTTTTTTGCAATCGCTTTTATGTGCTTATAGCCATTTTACTCAATATAAGTCTGTATTTGTATAATTTTTGCCAAAAAAGAAATTATAAATTTTTTAAAACACTATTGACAAAGACTTAAAAGTATGTTAATATTTATTTGCAAGTAAAGTCAACGCGCTTTACCTTAAAAATCAAAACAATAAGGAGAATATAAAAATGAGTAAATACGTATGTGACGTTTGTGGTTGGATCTACGACGAAGAAGTGGGCGACGAAGATAACGGAATTGCTCCCGGAACGAAATGGGAAGAACTTGGCGATGATTTCGCTTGTCCCCTTTGTGGAGTTGGCAAAGATTCCTTCTCTCAAGAAGAATAAGCAAAACGGGCGCACACGTATGCGCCCGTTTTTATAAGGAGACGTTATGACAATGGTTTTACTTACCGCTCTAGGCGTGGGCGGTGCAACGATTATCGGTTCGTTAATCGGCTTTATTTTTAAGAACCTAACGCATAAATTTTCAGATATCGTGCTTTCGTTCGCAGCAGGCGTAATGCTCGCAGCGGCAGTTTTGGGACTTATTATCCCGTCGCTAGAATACGGCGGTGACTGGGGACTACTCATTACAATCATAGGTATATTTGCGGGCGCAATTTGTTTGACGCTTATCGACAAACTTGTTCCGCACCTACATAAACTTATGGGTACAAACGAAGATAATCACGACAAAAGCACGCTCAACAAAGTTTTATTGTTCGTGCTCGCTATCGGCATACACAATCTTCCCGAAGGAATTGCGGCAGGCGTAGGCTTTGGTTCGGGCAACACTACCCAAGCACTAATTATCGCAGGTGGTATAGCATTACAAAATATTCCTGAAGGCATGGTCATTATCGGACCTATGCTCTCTGCCGGCGTTAGTAAGCCACGCACTTTCGTTTGTGCTATGATTACTGGACTTGTTGAAGTTGTAGGCACGCTTATCGGTTATTTCGCAGTTAGCGTAGCAACCGTAATTTTACCTTTTGCTCTCGCTTTTGCAGGCGGAACAATGCTATACGTTATAAGCGACGAAATGATTCCCGAAACGCACGCTCACGGTAGCGAACGCGGAGCAACGTTTGCTCTACTATTCGGCTTTTGTTTAATGCTCGCTATGGATATTTTACTCGGCTAATAACGTACAAAAAATTAATCAAAAATGCAAAACCCCGTATAACGTCATACGGGGTTTTATTTTATTTATCAAGTGGCGACGCTACTTTATCCGTTAAAACAAATTCACACCTATCTTCAGCAAACAGCCTATTTTCAAAAATATCAAACCGTGAAAATTTTAACGTACGCCCTTCACAGAAAATCGCTATACTAGGTACGTAATCGGTATAATCAGGCGTAATAAACTTCACAATAGGGAATTCATAAATACTGCCACGTTTTAATTCATAACCTGCACGATAACGATATTCTCCGTCATAATACACTTCGCAAACGCCGTTACGTCTAAACACTATTTCCGTTTTCTGCGCTACGGTATATCCGTCTACTTGCTCGTTTTTAAGCGCATAAAAACGGTCATACGTCACTTCCGCTTTTGCCGTAAGCAATGCCCCCCACTTACTGCCCCAAAAAACTTTTATATTTATTTGCGAGCCGTAATAGGTAAAATTGTGATATCCCACTTTGTACGCGTCGAAAACGTTAAGTTCGGTTACGGCAATCTCGTCAAAATTATCTGCTAATCTACTATCGCCACGCTTAATTACAAAAGTTTTGATGCCTATATTAGGTATTTCTTTATCTAAAAATACGACAATTCCGTCACGAATACAACGCCACGTACCCCCGCATTTTAAATTTATAAGAAAATATCCGTCCGATACGAAATTAAGCGTTTTGTCGTCATTAAGCGTTAGCGAAAAAGGGAGCGAAATAAGCGTATTCCCCGTTTGCGGATAAGGACGTATTTGCCAATCAACGTTTTGCATATTATAAAGTTCACGTTCATCCAGCACAAAAGTATCTATTTCATAAGAAATATAACCTGCGTTAAATTGCCCACCACTATATTCATAAAGTTCGTCGTCCGTCGCCTTTCGAAAATGCGTAATAAGCGCTTGCGTATCACTTCTAGGCACGGTGGTTATAAGCACGGGATATTCGTAAGTGGTCGTATCGTACTCGATTAATGCAACGTTCCCTAGTCCGCTTGTTTGATCGGAAGTAATTTGCAAAACTTTGTCGCCGACCGATACGAATTCACACTCAAATAGCCAAGTATTCTCGCCTAAATAAGACTGCTCGTCATCAATAATATACCAATGCATTGAGTGGTCTTGTTCATAACCGTCTTTGCCCGTTTCCTTGCAATAAAATCCGTACCAGTACCCTTCTTCTACCTGCATATCCGTCACGATATTCAGCGTCTTTGAAACCACTTCCCCGTTCAAATAGGCGGTAACGTATGCGCCCGTTTGTGTAAAATTCACTTCGAAAGACTCGCCTGTGCTTTGCTGACCATTGCGTTCATAAACGCCAAAAGAAAACTCGCCTGCGCCCTTTTCGTTAGCCATGCAAACGTATAAATCGTCGCCGTTAGCAATTACTGCCCTTCCGCTAGTCAAAATTTTAAGACGCATGCTACCATCGCTAGAAACGTACGACTGCATATAATTTCTATACGCTTGCGACTGCATAGGCGTAAACGTAATAATATTACTAAATCCCACCAAGAATAATAATAAACAAACGCTAACCGCTCCCACGGCACATTTTATCCAAAAATTTCTTTTATTTATTCGGCGAGCCTTTTGCAAAACGACTTGCGTAAATTGCTCGTTAGTCTTCATCAAAAATGCCCTCCTCGCTTAAAGTTTGTTTTATTTGAGTACGCGCACGGTTAAGCAAATTATAAATTTGTTTTTTATTTTTCTTCATAACGCGCGCCACTTCTTCCACGCTCATTTCTTCATAATATCGCAAAAACAACACGCTACGGTAATCCCCGGCAAGTTGGTTGATTGCCGACAACACGCTTTCCTTCTTCTCTTTTAAAATCACGTCTTTCTCAACGTTTTGATGCGACGGAGCATCTTCGTTTAGCGGAAGAAAACGTTTTCTTTTCCTTATATGCTCTATCGCCAAATTTTTAGCAACGGTGTACAAATAAGTTTTGAAATATTTCAACTCGCGAATATCAGGCTTTTTGACAATTAGTCTAACAAATGCGTCTGATGCTACGTCTTCGGCTACTTGAGAATCGTGGACGTAGCCTAAAATAAACAGTTCTAGTCCCTGTCGATACTCTGCAACCATTTGTTCAACAGCGTCTTTTTGCCCGTCGTAAAAGCGTGTTATGATATTAAAATTGTTATCATTTTTTGCCAAACTCATTACTCCTTCGCTTATTAGACGCTAAAAAACGTGCTTTTACTCACAAATATTTAATAAATTATATCACAATTATTGCCACTTAACAAGATATTTCGCCAAAAATCTCGTTTAGTTCATTTACAGTTTAGATTTGTTATGCTATAATAGGGG
>JAZOUI010000154.1:0-1868 GCA_045658145.1 Pumilibacteraceae bacterium | reverse complement strand
AACGGACCGCTAAGCGGGAACCACGTTTTAATAGGCGATAAAAATTCGATATAATTGCCTTTCGTATCTTCCGTCCCGTCAGCATTTACCTGACCGTCAAGTCTAAACGCAAGGTGTCCGCCAAGCGAAAAATACATCTTTCTATCCGACAAATTCTTAACAGAGTAATCAAGTTTAACTTTGTTACCAACAACAGAATATTTTACTCTTAATTCAAAATCAAAGGGGTACGCTACCCTTGTTTCTTCATTACTGCATAAAAGTAGGGTTACGCTGTCATCCGTTTTACTCTCGATTTCAAACACGTTGAGTTTTGCAAAACCGTGAATAGGCATTTCGTATCTTACGCCGTCAACGCTGTACCATCCGTCTTGTCTACGGCACGCAAATGGGAACAACAAAAGATCACGTTTTGCCCACGCGCCTTCGCTCCCTTCGAACACAAGTTGCTCGTTGTTTCGCAAATCGGTGATGGTGTAAAATTTTGCACCAAGCAAACTGATTTCCACTTTAACTAAGTCGTTTTTAATAGTTACAAATTCCATAATTAGTCTCCTCCGTATAAACTGTAAAGTGATGCGTAAATTCCGCCTTTTTTCAAAAGTGTAGCGTGATTACCTTCTTCGATAATCCCTTCTTCCGTAAGTACGATTATTCTGTCCGCCTTCTTAATCGTGGTAAGTCTGTGCGCGATAGTTATGGTCGTACGATTTTTAGCCAGTTCGTCAAGTGATGATTGAACAAGACGCTCACTCTCGTTATCAAGCGCGCTTGTTGCCTCGTCCAAAATGAGCAAGGGCGGATTTTTAAGGAAAAGCCTTGCAATTGCAATACGCTGTTTTTGACCACCAGAAAGTTTCACTCCACGCTCGCCACAAACGGTATCGTAACCTTTTTCAAGTTTCATAATAAATTCGTGCGCGCCTGCTTTTTTCGCTGCGTCCATTACTTCTTCGTCAGTAGCGTCAGGACGGGCAAAAAGTATATTTTCCTTGACCGAGCCGTAGAAAAGATAAACGTTTTGCTGAACGATTCCCACGTTCGAGCGCAAAGTTTTAAGATCGTAGTCTTGTACGTTTGTCCCGTCAATAGTAACCGTGCCATCTTTTACGTCGTAAAAACGGGGAATTATGTTTGCAATGGTCGTCTTACCAGCGCCCGCAGGACCTACGATTGCCAAACTTTCGCCCTTGTTTACCTTAGACGACAGTTTTTTAAGCACGTCTTTAGTTTCGTCGTAAGCAAAAACCACGTCCTTAAACTCAATCTCACCGTCAAGTCTTTCCACTTCTTTCGCGTTTTCGGGCGAAGTGATTTGAACGGGCTCGTCCATAATTTCAATAAATCTATCGAACGCGCTCATACCGTTTTGGAATTGTTCGGTGTAGTTCATTATGGTAGTAACGGTAGAAAGTAACGTGCTAACGTATAACAAGAACGCCACCAAATCAACCGTCGTAAGCGTACCAAGTTCGATAAAAATTACACCGAAAATAACGGTTGCAACGTACATAAGTCCGGACGAAAACTGCGTTCCGCTATGGAAAATACCCATAATTTTGTAGGAATCGGTCTTAATTTTTACAAAATCTTCATTATTGCGGTCAAATTTTTTGATTTCAACGTCTTCACCACCAAACGAACGAACAACGCTAATGCCCGAAAGTGAATCTTCAAGTTGCGAATTTATTTGACTAACTTTGCGTCTACGGTCACGAAAAACTTTGCGCATACGGCGATTGTTTATGATTGCGAAAATTACCAACGGCGGAATAAGCGCAAACAGTATAAGCGTAAGCCAAACGTTAAGTAGCGACAAGTAAACAAACACACCGATAAGGCGTATCCCTGCAAGGAAAATTTCTTCG
>JAZOUI010000153.1:0-2986 GCA_045658145.1 Pumilibacteraceae bacterium | reverse complement strand
ACTTCTTATAAAAGAAAAAGGCTCGGCAGGATTTATGCGAAAGGTTAATTATATCCTTAGCCGTTGCGTGAGCGAAGAGCAGGTTGAGTTTGTAATGAGCAATATCGAAACCAAAAATTCGCTTGTTATTATACAGCTACTTATTCAGTACGCTAGCTATAAGCGTGAGGGCGCGCGTTCGTTTAAGTTCACAAGATTTAACCGCCTCGTTCAGCACGCCGAGACGAAAGAAGAGGTGAAAAATAGAAAATCATATATACCGTACCCTATCGTTTCGCAAATAGTTGACATCCTGGAGCAAAATTTACAGCGTAATTTGAAGGGGAAACTGGGCAAAGTTTACGTTAGCGAAGATATGAAAAATATCGCTTTGCCCCTTCAGGAAGGTACTTCGATGGGCGGATTTGGAACTTTACCAACGGGCAGTAAAATAATTCTTCCCGATGGCAAAAAACTGCGCGCGTTTACCTACTGGGAAAACGTAAACGATATTGACCTTAGTATGATAGGTGTGGACGAAAATTTGCGTCAACACGAATTCTCCTGGCGAAATATGTCTTCTCGGCAATCCAAAGCCGTGACTTTCTCGGGCGACGAGACGGCTGGCTATGAGGGGGGATCGGAATTTTTCGATATCGACTTTGACGAGATGATCAAACTTTATCCCAAAATGCGCTATTACGTATTCTGTGATAACGTGTACTCGGCTACCGACTTTTCCGAGTGTTTGTGCCGTGCTGGCTATATGGTGCGCGACGTGGAAGATAGTGGTGAGGTTTTCGAGCCTAAAACGGTGGCGACTTCGTACGCGATTGACTGCAAATCCACTTTTGCGTATATGTTCGCGCTCGATATAAAAAATCGCCATATCATTTGGCTTAACAAGGCTCGCGAGTCTAGCGAAATCGTAGCAGGAAAAACGCAAATGGCGTTTTTGCTGGACTATCTTACGCTTACCGACGTTATCAACGTCCACTCGCTTTTTACAATGCTCGCTAGTGAAATTGTGGATAATCCGTCCCTTGCCGACGTGGTCGTAACGGACGAAGAAGTGGAAACGAAAGAGGGCGCTTTACTTATTAGAAGTTATGACTCCGACAAAATTTTGCCCCTCATTAACTAAATTAAAAATAACGATAAAAAAGAAAACGGACTACCACGTTGTAGCCCGTTTTTCGTATTTTATAGGTTTTTACTTAAATAAAATGGAGTTAAGAATGCTTTGCAAATATTCCTGACGACCGCTTGAAGGGAGAGAGGGCGCGCCCATATTTTCGGCGTAGTCGGCTAATTCTTTTAGCGACGTTTCGCCCGAAATGATTTTCTTGCCTATGCCGTCGTTAAAACTTGCATAGCGGTTTGCGATAAAATCATCTAGTCGTCCGTCCTCGATAATTTCCGCCGCCTTGATTAGCCCAAGAGCAAAAGCGTCCATTCCCAAGATAAAGCCGTAGAACATATCCTCAACCGTATAACTAGGTCGGCGATTTTTTGCGTCGAAGTTAAATCCACCCGTAAGCCCTCCTGCTTTTAGTACTTCGTACATACACATGGTCGTTTCGTACACGCTGTAAGGGAATTCGTCGGTGTCCCAACCAAGAAGATAGTCGCCCTGGTTAGCGTCGATCGAGCCAAGCATTCCGTTTATCGCGGATACGCGCAAATCGTGTTGGAAAGTGTGACCTGCGAGCGTGGCGTGATTAGCCTCGATATTCATCTTAAAATCTTTGTCAAGCCCGTATTGGCGCAAAAATCCGATTGCCGTTGCCGCGTCGAAATCGTACTGATGTTTCATAGGTTCCTTCGGCTTGGGTTCGATATAAAAATCACCCGTAAAGCCGATACTTCTGCCGTACTCAACCGCCATTTTCATCAGCCTTGCGATATTTTCCTGCTCAAACTTCATATCCGTGTTAAGAAGCGTTTCGTAGCCCTCGCGACCGCCCCAGAAAACGTAGCCCTTGCCACCAAGTTTTACGGTGATATCAAGAGCCTTTTTAATTTGAGCCGCCGCAAAACAGAAAACGTCCGCCGAGTTAGTCGAGCCTGCACCGTTCATAAAGCGTGGATTAGAGAACATATTTGCTGTTCCCCACAAACATTTGATACCCGTTTGGTTCATTTTTTCTAAAATATAATCGGAAATTTCGTCTAATCGGCGATTAGTTTCCTTAATGTCGTCCGCCTCGGGAACGAGGTCAACGTCGTGCCAGCAAAAATACTTGATGCCTAGCTTTTGCATAAAATCAAAGCCTACGTCCACCTTGGTTTTTGCGTGAGCCATAGTATTTTTAACTTCGCCAAAGGACTTGTCCGCCGTGTCGCGACCGAACATATCCGTGCCTGCCGCGCCCAAATTGTGCCACCATGCCATTGCGAAGGGTAGATGCTCGCGCATCGGTTTTCCCATAATCACGCGGGCAGGATCGTAGTACTTAAAACTAAACGGATCTTTGCTGTCCGCGCCTTTGTAAGTAATTTGTGGAATGTTTTCAAAATAGTTTGCCATAGCGTTACTCCTGTTTTCTCTTCTTTTCGCGGTAAATCTCGTCCGCGCACGATTTTCCAAAATACATAAGTTCCCAAACGGCAGGATCGGAAACGCTTTCTACCACTTTACCGTTTTCTATTTTTTCAACGGTTGCCGTTCCTTCAAAGCGCAAGTATCCACCGTCAAAACCTATTAGTTTGGCTAAAAATCTGAGTGGGCGAGGCAAAACGTCCACAAAACAAGTTTTGTTTATGTCGCCGTGGCGCTCGTAAGTAATTCGGTATTCTTCGCCCTTTGGCGTGAGATATTCGTAAACGATAGTGTTATAGACGGGCTTACCCGTTTTTTGATCGATATACCTGTTTTTGGGCTTGAATTTAAGCGTGTGGTTGGAGTTATCCCCCAAAATTTCGCCGTCGCGAGCAAGCATAAACACGTCAAAATCCTTGAATCCGTATTTTTTCGCGCCCGTTATCCATGAAGAAATGACCTTGT
>JAZOUI010000152.1:0-6711 GCA_045658145.1 Pumilibacteraceae bacterium | reverse complement strand
ATCCGCAAGCAGACGCTGGCAAATGCGGAGCGATATACGATGCCGAAGCTGAAAGAAATGGAAGATACTATGTTAAATGCAGAGGATAAGCTTTACGGACTTGAATATGATCTATTTTGTGAAATCAGAGATGCGCTTGCCGACAATATGGAGCGAATTCAGCGCACGGCAAAAGCGATTGCTTATGGCGTAGGCATTGAAGAAGTGCGAGCGTCGTTGCTCCCTTCGGACAAGGAAAAAGCGGTGCGCGAACTTATGCGCGAAGGTAAGACGTCAATGGTGGGAGACGGTATAAACGATGCGCCTGCGCTTGCGACAGCTGACCTTGGCATAGCAATCGGGGCAGGTACGGACGTAGCAATCGAGTCGGCTGACGTCGTGATTAGTGGAAATGGACTTTCGGGCGTTACAACTGCTATTTTACTTGGGAAGAAAACGCTTAAAAACATACGCGAAAACTTATTTTGGGCGTTCTTTTATAATATCTTGGCTATACCGGTTGCAGCAGGGGCGTTTGCATTTATAGGAGTTACACTTAGCCCTATGTTGGGTGCAGCAGCAATGAGTTTGAGCAGTTTTTGCGTGGTTAGTAACGCGCTACGACTTAACTTTTTTGGCAAAAAAACGATTAAAAAATCGGAGGTAAAGAATATGGAAATCACTCTTAAAATCGAAGGTATGATGTGTCCGCATTGCGAGGCTCGTGTTAAAAACACGCTTGAAGGAATTTCGGGCGTAACTAGCGCTGACGTTAGTCATAAGACGGGAACGGCAGTAGTCGTTACCGACAGCGTAACTCGCGAAACGCTTGTTTCGGCAGTTGAAAATCAGGGATATAAAGTGGTAGGCTAAAATGATTACCGTTGTAGGAATAGGAATTGAGCGTGGAGATTTAGGCGCGAAAGGAAAGCGTGCAATAAAGCAAGCAACACGCATTTTTTCGCGTGTAAAAGTTTGGTATAAAAGTGAGATTTTGTCACAAAAGTACGACGACGTATGTTCGTATGAGCAACTTGACGACCTTATGGCAAGCGAAATCATTAGCGCTGACAATAAGGACGAGAGAGTAGTTTATTTGTCGGTGGGCGACGGATATACGGACACGATCGTGCAAAAACTTTGCGAAAAAGTAGACGTTAATATTATCGCGGGCGTTAGCGAATACCGTGGCAGAATACCGTCGTCAAAGGTAAATTTCGTGTCCGCTTTTGACGTTAAAGAAAGTGACGTTTTCGATACTTGTATTCCACTTGTTGTGTACGGAATTGACGACAAATTTATTGCAGGCAACGTAAAACTCGCGTTATCGGCAACGTACGGCGACGAGTGTGAAGTCACCTTTTCTACGGGTAAATCGAGCGTAAAAATTCCTTTGTACGAACTGGACAGACAAAAGGTGTATAAGGGGTCGGCTTTGGTTTTGACGGGTAGTGATGATTTTATCAATAAAAACCGTTATGGAATAAGTGACCTTATAGCCGTTATGACTCGCCTTACCGCGCCTGACGGATGTCCGTGGGATAAAGCGCAAACGCACGAAAGCATCCGTACTAATATGATTGAAGAGGCGTACGAAACGGTAGATGCTATTGATAAAAACGATATTGATAATCTTCGCGAAGAACTGGGAGACGTTTTACTTCAGGTGGTTTTCCATTGCGATATGGCACAGCGTTCAGGCGAATTCACGCTAGCGGACGTTGTTAGCGAACTTGTTAAAAAACTTGTTTTCCGTCATACGCATATTTTTGGCGAAAACAAAGCGAGTGATGCCGAAAGCGCGCTTGGATTTTGGGAACAGGCAAAGGCAAAAGAGAAAAAATATCACTCTTTGTCCGAGCAACTTGACCGTTTCCCCGACACTTTCCCGGCTACTTTGCGTACTCAAAAAGCGTACAAAAAGGCAGTTAAAGCAGGCGCAAAGTTCGATAAAGAGCAAATCACGGCAAAACTGCAAAATATGCTTAGCGTGGGACTTAGCGAGCAAAACGCAGGCGAATTCTTAATGCTTGCTGATATTTTGGCGTCTATGACGGGCGCTGACTGCGAAACTGAACTTAATAAAAGCGCGGCGCAGTTTGTTGACAAAATAAAAAGTGCGGACGAGAGAAAAACTCTTGACCGAATAACGGATGAATTATGAACGAAAAACTTGTTACGCCCTTTTATATAGGCGACGTAAAAGTGAATAATAGGCTTGTGCTTGCGCCTATGGCAGGCTATACCGACTGCGCTATGCGCACGCTTTGCGCGCGTAGTGGGGCAGGGCTTACCGTGACGGAAATGGTCAGTGCAAAAGGACTATTGTACTGTGGACAAAAAAGTGCAGAACTGCTATATACGTCCCCTGCCGAAACGGTAAAATGCGCCCAAATTTTTGGTCACGAACCAAACGATTTTTATAAGGTTTTGACGGAGACGGAATACCTTAACGGCTTTGATATTATCGACGTAAATATGGGATGCCCCGTGCCTAAAATCGTGAAAAACGGCGAAGGTAGTTCGCTAATAAAAGACGTTATTAGGGCGAAAGAAATCGTTAGTGCGTGCGTGGACGGTGCAAAAGGCAGACCTATTACCGTAAAGACGAGAATGGGCTTTGACGAAGGCGAAGATTGTTCTATTTCCTTTTGTAAAGAAATCGAAAGCGCAGGAGTAAGCGCAATAACTTTGCACGCTCGAACAAAAGCGCAAGGCTATGCAGGCAAGGCGGACTGGTCGGTTATTGAAAAGGTAAAAAAAGAACTTAACGTACCGCTTATAGGTAGTGGCGACGTGAACGAACAAAACGCTGAAAATCTTATTGAAAAGTGTGATGCGCTAATGATAGGTCGCTCTGCAGTTGGCAATCCATATATTTTTGCGTGTATTTTAGAAAAGGAATACAACGACGATTTAACGAGCGTTATATTAGAGCATATTGAACTTATGAACGAATATTATGGCGAGCGATACACTTACGTCAATATGCGTAAATTCATAGGCGGATATTACGGCGGTATGCGTGGGAACAAGGAAATAAAACAAAAATGTTTTTCAGCGCAATCGGTATCTAAGCTTAAAGAAATAGTGCAACAAATTAAAAATTTTTTATAAGCCAAATTGCTTTACAACGACAATAAAAACAATGTATAATAACACAAAAAGGACAAATTAAAAGGAGAAGAAGATGGAGAAATATTATAACCAGTCACGCGCTATAAACGTACTTGATACTCGTGCTTACTACGTGCCGTTTGAAAATGCGGATAAGGCGTTTTTGCCCCGTAGAGAAAGCAAAAAATATCTTGACCTTAACGGCGAGTGGGGTATTACTGAATACAAAACGGTGATGGACGTACCCGACGATTTTTATAAAAATGATACGGTAGATGCTATTCCCGTACCAGCGTGTGTGCAACTTCACGGCTATGACCAATTGCAATATCTTAACACGCATTTCCCTTTCCCGTACAATCCCCCTTATACCACGTCGCATAACCCTGCGTACCACTATAAGCGCAACTTCACGGTAAAGGCGGACGGCGAGAAGAAGTATCTTTGCTTTGAGGGAGTAGATAGTTGTTTCTATCTTTATATCAACGGAAAGTTCGTAGGCTTTTCGCAAATAGCGCACCGTCTTAGCGAATTCGACGTTACTAATTACGTTGTTGACGGCGAAAACGTAATGGACGTACTCGTGCTAAAATGGTGTATGGGTTCGTACCTTGAGTGTCAGGACAAAATGCGTTATACGGGTATTTTCCGCGACGTATATATGCTTTCCCGTCCCGAAGGTCATATCACCGACTATCGCGTGGACACCACGATTGACGGCACGGTTGGTTTTACGCTCGACAAGGGTGAGCGTGCTATTGTTTCACTTTGTGGACAAAGCAAGGAAGTAAAACAGGGCGAAAGAGTAGAGTTTAAGATTGAAAACGTTAAACTTTGGAGCGCAGAAAACCCCTACCTATACGATATGATTATCGAAAGCGCAGGCGAGTATATCGGCGAAAAAGTGGGCGTTAGAGAAGTAGAGATTAAGGGTAGATATTTCTACGTTAACGGCAAGACCGTACGTATTTTTGGTGTAAACCGTCACGACATTAACTACCTTACGGGCGCGAGCGTCACGGTAGAGGATATCGAGCGTGACCTTACGCTTATGAAACAACTTAACGTAAACGCAATTAGAACTTCACATTATCCGAATATGCCCGAATTTTATCAACTTTGCGACAAGTACGGATTTTACGTTATGGACGAAAGTGACGTAGAGTGCCACGGTGTATGCGGTCATTTCCCCTATTGCTCGTATAGTGGCGAATACGATATAATTGCTAATAATCCTTTGTTCTGCGAGGCAATCGTTGATAGACAAAAGTGCAACGTACTTCGTGACAAGAACCGTCCTTGTGTAGTATTTTGGAGTATGGGTAACGAGGCTGGCTATGGTAAGAATTTCGAAGAGGCGTATGCTTGGATTAAGTCTTACGACTCCCGTCCCGTTCACTATGAGCGCGCTGTGGGTATCAATAAATACACATATACGGGCAGAGAGTATTACGAGTCGGCTGTGGATATCGTAAGCAGTATGTATCCTACGCCTAAGTGGATAGAAGAACGCCTTGCAGATAGCAAAGAAACGCGTCCTATTATTTTGTGCGAATACTGTCACTCAATGGGTAACGGCCCTGGCGACTTTAAGCCGTACTGGGACATTGCAAACCGTGACGACCGTTTTGTAGGTGGTTTCGTTTGGGAGTGGGCTGACCACGGCTTGCTAGTTAACGGAAAAGGCTTGACTTACGGTGGCGATTACGGTGAGTGGCAACACGACGGCAACTTCTGTATGGACGGAATTATTACTGCCGATCGTAAACTTACCCAAAAATCAATGGAAATGAAGAAAGTGTACGAACCCGTGTTCTTCACTTTTGAAAAAGATAAATTAACGGTAAAATCCCGTCAATATTTTGAAAACGTAAAAGGCACGCTCACTATTACCTATAAGCAAATGGGAGAAGTAATAGGCGTAGAAAAGTACGCTCTTGACCTTGCACCACAAAGCGAAGTGGTATTTGAGACCAAGAGCGCGCACGTTGTCGTAGCGTCCATTACGCTTGATAACGATACGTTTGCGCTTAAAAAAGGTCACGAAATTGCACGCGGTGGATATACTAGCGTGGACAAATCTTACGTTACTTCGCTTGTATCTTCTAACGCTCAATTTAGCGAAACGAATAGGTACGTTACCGTCCGTTCGGGCGAAACGACCTTTGTTGTGGACAAAGTTTCCGCAGCAATTACGTCCATTAATAAGAACGGAGAACTCCTCAAATCTCCGCTTGAACTTAATATTTGGCGCGCGCCTACTGATAACGATATGTACGCGGCTAAAGTATGGCGTGATTCTTATTACAACCATACCTGTGGCGACGTTCGTAACGTTGAAATCCAAAACAACAGCATTATTATTAAGGGCTATATCGCGTCGCCTAGATATATTCCGCCCGTAAACTTTACGCTTACCTATACATTCTCGGATAACGCAGTAAGTGCTTGTATTGATTACACTAGCGCAGACTACGTGCAGTTCGTTCCTAGAATCGGATTTAAGACTGCGCTTTGCTCGTGCTATGAGTCCGTTCGTTATTACGGCTACGGACCTAACGAGAGTTATATTGACCGTCGACTTTCCTGCATTAAGGACGTTTACGACGATACCGTTAGCAATATGGAAGTAAGTTACGTTATGCCCCAAGAAAACGGTTCGCATTACGGTAGTGAGTGGCTTGAACTTACTAACGGCAAAACGACGGTACGCGTAGAAGGCGATTTCTCTTTCTCGGCACTTCCGCACTCGGTTAAGGAATATACTGATTATAAGCATAACTGGGAACTTCCCGAAAGAGAATACACGCACCTTTGCATCGACTACTTTATGTCGGGCGTAGGCTCTAACTCTTGTGGACCTGCTCTTGCAGACGAGTGGAAAACTCCTAAAAAGGGCAATGGCAAATTTACCATTATAATCAAATAAGGGGGCGGTTATGGCAAAAAAATATGATGTAGCGGCATATATTTGGCCTTCGTACACGGGTGATGAACTTCGCGCGCGTATGTTTTGGCCCGAGGGCTACGGCGAGTGGCAGTCCGTTAAAAACGTAGAAAAGAATTGCTACAAAAAACGTGACTGGTACGAAAACGACTGGAAAGGTCGTCAGCCTGTTTGGGGATACGTGAACGAGGCAAACGCCGACGTTATGCAAATGCAAATAGATTGCGCCGTTTCGCACGGAGTAAACGTATTCATTTACGACTGGTATTGGTACGACAACCGTCCGTACCTTGAAAACTGTCTTAACGACGGATTTTTGAAGGCGAAAAATAACGACAAGATGAAGTTTTATCTTATGTGGGCTAACCACGACGTAAACTACACTTGGGATATTCGCAACTCCGGTAAAGTGGATAGTATGATTTGGACGGGAAAAGTTTCGTTTGACGTTTACAAAAATCTCGTTCAAAGATGGATAACGAAATATTTTTCGCATCCTTCGTATTACAAAATCGACGGCAAGCCCGTGTTTATGCTTTACGACGTGGCTAACTTCATTATGGGATTAGGCACGATTAACGAGGCAAAGGACGCGATTGCGTATTTTAGAGAAGAAGTAAAGAAAGCAGGATACCCTGACGTTTATATTCAAACTGTTGCTTGGTCTG
>JAZOUI010000151.1:0-5294 GCA_045658145.1 Pumilibacteraceae bacterium | reverse complement strand
AGAATAAGCCCACTTTTTAGATTTGAAAAAGTAAGCGTTTCGTTTGCCGTTACGGTCGCGCCGTAAGAAAAGCCACTATTAGCGCATAATCCCGACGGAACGTCAGCTGATATAACGTAACTGTTTGCGTTATTAATCTCGTTTATTGCCCTTTCGTACTCGCCCTCGGGTGCGCGCGTAAGTCCTATACCGAAAATCCCGTCCAAAATAACGTCGTACTTTTCAAAAATTCCATCGACAAATTTAACTTTCTTTCCTTTGAGTTTATTCACTCTTTCTATATTGCCATCGTTACGCTTGTCGCCCACAAGATAAACGCTAACGTCATAGCCGTCCAACGTAAGCGCACATTCAAGCACGTCGCAACCATTATTGCCTGCGCCTGCGACCGCCAAAATTTTTGAGTTTTCTTTTGCAATCGAAATAACCTTTTCTTTTAAAAAGGTAGACGCGCGCGAAATAAGTTCATCCTCACTCACGCCCGTTTTCATTAGCGTTATTTCAGCCTCTTTTAACTTGTCAGGATAAACGATTTTCATTGTTTTCACCTAATTTTGTCACGATTTGGGGCATACGTCCCTTCGTTATTCGTAATCTTCTTCACCATCTTCGTCTAATTCATCACAAATTTTTTGCGATGCAGAGTTAATATCTTCTCCATTAAATCCACGCGAATACAAATACGCTTTAAGTTTCATCACGTTGAAATTTTTATGAGTGCGAACGTATTTTTGCGCCACTCTATAAGCAGTATCTTCTTGCTCTTCTATGGTAGAGAGTGCCTCATCAATTGCATTTTTGTCCGCGCCAAGTCTAAGCATATCCATACGCATTTTTTTAACGCCCACGCGATTAGCGTACACCAAAACGTACTCACGGCAAAAACGGTAGTCGTCAAGATAACCATATTCGCAAAGTTTGTCAACGGCATAGTCAACGGACTGCGGAAGGTAACCTTTTTCGCGAAGGTGCACTCTTACTTCCTTTTTCGTGCGCTGACGGTAAGCAATATATTTTACTGCTTTGTCAAACGCCGTACGTTTTTCACTCTCTTTGCAAATTTCCATAAGCGCATCAATTTCTATTTCGTCTCCAACGGCAAGGCGAGACTGAATAAAAGTTAGTTCATCAAGCCCGCAAACAAATTCGCCGTCCACGAAAATACTGACGCGTGTGTCTTTTTTCTTTTGTCTTGTTACGTCTGTAATCTTTCCCATACCTAAATTATAACACCATTTGCAAAAAATCACAATAATTTTTACGCATTGGATACGTTAATTAAAAATTTTTTGACTTTTACGTTTAATTTTGTGTTCTTTTGCACAAGATAAGGATACAAATATCAGGAGGATTTTTTATGGCAACAAAAATGACCACAAAAACTTTGCAAGAACTTAACGAATTGCTTGGTAGTGAACAACTTTGTTACAAAAAGTGCTGTAACTACGTGAGCGAGTGTACCGACCCCGTGCTTAAAACTAAACTCGGTGTGTACGCTGACAACTGCAAGTCGCGTTTTGAAACGTTACTTGGCTATCTTAATAAGCATCAATAAGGAGAAAATTATGGCAACTACTACTAAGAAAAACACTACGACCAAAGGTAAAACTTCAGTTAAAAGCAAGACGGCGACCAAGCCTACGCAAAAGTGCAACTGTTGGACTGAACAAGCGCAAGACGCGTGCAAACTTACCGATTACGATATCATTTCCGACGTACTCGGTTCGCATAAAAATCTTATCAAGCTTTACGGCACGGCGCTTTGCGAAATCGGATGCGAAGACCTTCGTTCTATTGTAGAAAACAAGATGAGCGAGTGCGCTGAAGATCAGTTCGACGCGTTTTTATATATGAACGCTCGTGGTATGTACAAGACCGAGCCTGCTACCGAAAAGAAGGTAAAAGAGGCACGTCAAAAGTACGCCGGCACTATCAAGAATTTGAAGAAATAATAATGCTAAAAACAAAAACGGACTATAACGCTATAGTCCGTTTTGCTTTTTATTCTATTCTTCGCTGTTTTGTTTAACTTCTTCTTCGCTATTTTTTCGCTTAAAAATTTTACCTAAAAGCCTACCTGCAAGCGAAACGTAATAACGGAAAGCGTCCATTTTGAAAGTAAACGCCACGAAGATTATGGTACTTATCGCCATACAGATTATTGCTTTTACGACGAACCACATAAGTCCACTTCCAAGGAGCGAACAAACGTAAGCTGCCGTTAATCCCGACAAGGCTGACAAAGCAATAACTGCCACTATTCGCAAAAATTGCAATACGGTTTTACTCTTCTTTTCAACAAATCCGTACTTATACAATACGATATTTTCGACGGGCACGGCAAACAAAAGCGACGAAAGCGTATATCCTGCGATTACGCCTAACGTGCCGTACCAAAAGCTGAGCGTTATTCCAAGCACGACACCCAAAACCGCCTCAACGATAGGCTTATACCAGTCTTTCGTGAAAAGTCCTTGCGCGTTTTTGAAGGTGTTAACTGACGAACGCATCAGCGTTACCATAGCACTTACCGCCAAAGCAACCACTACCGCGAAATCGAAAGTCATATCCGCTCCTACCCAAAGCGTAACGAACGGATTGAATAGTCCCACGTAACAGGTAAAGCAGAACACCGCAAAGAAGTTGGATACGTAGGAAACGCGACGGAACACGCGATATTGATACTCCTTGCTTTCCGTCGTACAAAGATTACCCACCGACGCCGTTATTGCGTTGAAGATTATATTGACGAACGTATTAACGGCGTTAACGATTAAAATATAGTTTGTATACTTGCTTGCATCAACTAAGCTTACGAACGCGGAGATAATGATAGTAGTCGTGCTGTAAATAACTACCCCACCGATTTTGTGGAAGAACATTGCGCTTACGTTTTTCATAATCGCCTTGCGATCTTCCTCATCCAGCTTCAGCTTGCGATTTTGGTTAAGGTAGGGGTACTTTTTGTTTGCGATCAGCGTCAAAATAACGTTAGCAATTAGCGTTTTTGCCGCCATAACTCCCAAATACAGGTAATAATTTCTCCATACGAACAAAAGCGCTATCTGCACGCCGTAAAGCAAAACGTTGCTTAAATTATCAACGTTAGAAATCAGATACGAATTTTGGTCAGCCGTAATTATCGTGCGCTTGTACGAAAAGACGTAGCTGAGCACGGTGTTAAGCAGGTAAACGATAAAGAACAATCTAATTTCGTTCAGCGAAAAGGGCAAAAGCGAAAGATCTTCTTTAATAAGGTATTGCAAAAAGGGCACGCAGGCAAGTCCTGCCACGGTAATTACGAGCGCGATTACTCGGTAAATATTACGCAAGTAATTCATTATTGCGCTTATTCGTTGCTTATTCTCGTCCTGAAGTGGACCGTAAAGCGCGTACGCTATGGAAAAAGCAAAACCAAGCTCGGCAAGGTTGAGCACCTGCAAAATGTTAGTAAACAGCCCGTTTATGCCGTTGTACTCCACGCCCAAAAGGTATATAAACACCGTGCGTGACGCAAACTGCACGATCATACTGACTGCCATACCTATCAGCCCGAATCCCGTGTTTTTTATTGATTTTGTTACTCGTGACTGCATCAATTTTTTCTCAAAATCCTCTTAATAAATCTTCCCGTTTTTACTGCAAAAATTGCAAGGTTAAGCTTGAGCGCCGATACGCCCAAATCTTGGCGTATTTGTTTTTTCGTCTTAGTCTGCTTCGTTGCAATATAGTAACGATAAATTGCCGAATACACTCGTTTTGTATTGCTTTTGAAAAACGACGTTTGTTGCTTTGCCCAGTATAACACGCCACAAGGGTTATTGATATACTTTGCGTCGCCACTTTTCGTCAATCCGTCTTCGATATATTCGCAAACGTAGATTATATCCTTAAACCAACGAATTTGATATCCGTCGTATGCAATTTTATTCCACACAACCTCTTCGGTCAAAAACTTTTCATTTTCAAATTCAGGGAACGAGTACTTGCGTAAAACGTCGGTAAAATAAACCTCTGCTTTATCGCCTAACAGTTTCTTTTTTTCACGCTCAAGGTTGGTTGCATCAACGTATTCGCCCTCACATTCCATCTGCCCGATAACCTTTCCGCTTGCATATCCACGAGCGCCTGATACGCCTGCCCATTTGCAATCGGCAGGTAACGTACCCCTCCATTTCTTAATTTTCTCAATAGCGTCAGCCGTTAAATAATCGTCGGAGTCAACGATAAAAAACATCTCGCCTTTCGCTAACGTCACGCCTTTATTTATAGCGCGGTGCTTCCCTCCGTTTGGAACGGACACGAAAGTCACGTTAAATCCGTTGTCGTTTTTAAGCACCTTTTCAAAATATTTTGCCGTGTCGTCAGTCGATCCGTCGTCAACCACTACCCATTCAAAGTCTTTGTCCGTTTGGGATAAAAGCGAGCGATATAAATTGTCAATAATATATGCCCTGTTATACGTGGGCGTAAATACCGTTATCATTTTTTCTCCCTCAATTTCCTAAACGCTAAAATAGGATGGCGCAAAACAAACAAAAGCTTGCCTTTTTTAACTCCGTATTTAACCTTGTACTCCATCAGCAGTCTATCAATAGGCGGTTTCCACGTTGCAAGATAGTGATGCACGGAATAGGTGTTTTTCGTAATAACCTCTTTACCGTAATCTCCACCTTTAGGATTAAAATATTCGGTCGGATATATTTCAAAGCCTGCTACGCTTTGTTTCTCGTCGCCCTCGCCTAATCCGTGTTCTCTTAAAATTTCAGTCGTGATAGTAACTACCGTTTTATCAAGATTAAAGCTTTCTTGCTTTTCATAATAGTCCATAACTTGGCGTAAAAGTTTTTCTCCGCCCAAAGCGTTCATAATAAGCCCCGGGGCAACTTCACCCGCTCGTTCAAGCGCCATAAAGGGCTTGTCCAACAAGGGCGTTATATCTTTTAAAAGTTCTACGTCGGTATCTAAATATACTCCACCCTCGCGGTGCAATATATCAAAACGCATATAGTCGGAAACGAACGCGTACTTTTTTTGTTCGTATGCTTGCTTTGTATAAGCAATAGCGTTCACGTCATAATTATCCTCATTCCACTCTTTTATTTGAGCGTTAGGACAAATTTCTTTCCAACTCGCTATACAGTATTTTACTTTTTCGGGCTTTTCACCTCTACCGAGCCAGCAATAGTGTATTACCATAAATTACATCTCCTTTCACCCAAATTTTGCGAAAACGATTACAAACTTTTTATCTTTTCATAAATTCTTTGGCTGTTGTTTTTATCCCACAGCGG
>JAZOUI010000150.1:0-7026 GCA_045658145.1 Pumilibacteraceae bacterium | reverse complement strand
TGCTTACTTTACCTGCTATCATCAAAAGTTTTACACCATCGATAAATTCGCGAGTGTATTCTATCATTATACGATTGTCGCAGTTAACGTAAGGTTCGCACTCGGCAGCATTAACTACCAAAGTGTCAACGGGCGAAGTCGGACGGAATTTTACGCCTGCAGGAAAACCTGCGCCACCCATACCTATAATACCTGCGCTAACAAGTCGTTCAACTACACTATCACTATTAGGATTTTCAATAGGCTGAAGTCTAACTTCATCATCTTTGCCGTCGTTTTCGATTACGACGTGATCACACGCGCCCGTTGGAGTAGGCAAAACTTTAATTTCTTTTACCTTGCCTGATACGGACGAGAAGATATTTGCGCTGATTGCTCCGTCACATTGCGCTATCAGTTGCCCCATTTTGACTTCTTGTCCTACTTCCACAACCACCTTTGCAGGCTTGCCTATATGCTGTGAAATAGGAATAGCAACAATAGCAGGCGACGGCATTACTTCAACAGCACACCTATCGGTCAATCCCTTGCATGCGGACGGATGTATTCCACCCTTAAATAAATTACGCAAAGTTTTTCCTCCAATAAATTACTACGTTCGAATAAACCGAACTTTTATCCTAATATTGTACCACAACTTTGCAATTTTGTAAATAGCATTTTTGCAAAAAAATAAATTATTTTGCGCTTTTTATAAAATTTTTTATTCCGACTTCTTCTTTTTACTTTTCACTATTGAAATTATGCAAGTTACCAACTGGTAAATGCCTAGTACTCCTAGAAAAATACCAAAATATACCCCTAACGATTTGCCGTCCACGATCTTAGACAAAAGCGACGCCAAAACGCTTACGACGGTTGCAGGGATTGCAACGATTAAAATATGTTTGCCTTCTACCATTTTGTTTTTGATATGCACGATCAAAGCAACGATAGACATAGGAACAAACGCAAGTAAGTTTACCGCTTGGGCGTAGTGCTGGTCAAGAGACGTAAACATTGTTAAAAGCGGTATGAGTAGCGTTCCACCACCCATACCCATTCCGCCTATCACACCACCTGCTACACCTATAAAAACGAAAATAACAATTTGCCAAAAATCCATTTTAGCCCCCAAAGAAAACAAGTTTTACCGCAACGGCAAGCATTGCTAATGAAAAAATTAGCCCTACTATTTGAGAAGGCAATTTTTTGAGAAGTAACGCGCCCATTATTCCACCAGCCACGCATCCACTCGACACGCTAACCACAGCCCCTACGTCGAAAAAACCGTTCACTACGTAAGTGATTGCACCAGCTATACTTATCGGGAGAATTATCGCTATTGCCGTCGCGTGTGACTTTTTCACAGGACACTTTATAATCTTTTCAAGAAGGGGCACGAGCAACATCCCACCGCCACCTCCGAAAAATCCGTTTACAAATCCTATTGCCGACGCTATAATTACGGTCAGCGCACTCATAAAAAACTTCTTCATACGCTTATAGTTTGTCCGATTTTTACACAAAATACATACGCAAGACCGATAAAGGAGCAACTAAAACTAATTTTTACAATTTTTTTTAATTTTTGAGCGCTTAATCGGTTGCAAAAAATCTTATATTATTATATAATTGTTTAGTAACTGTGTGTATAAAACACAGGCGTGCGCCTGTTTCCTTATATACTCGAGAATTTTGTAAAAGGTGAAAAGAATGAAACACGTATCAGTTTTAAGAAGAAGTTTCGTAGCTACAGCTTTGATTGCACTTGCAACCGCATTTTTCATTTTCGCATCAATGCTTTTCAGCGTACTCCCCGCGTCCGCAAGCGAAACGTCCACTTCTCTTTGGAGTCAGGACGTTGCCGTTGAAAACGCCAACTTTACCCAGACTAGTGGTAGCGCACCCGCTATTCCCACTTCCTGGACTGGCACTAAAGGCGACGGTTATTACTATTCCGTTAAAAGCGGTATCGTAAACGAAAATACTTATGGCTCGCTTACCAAAACCGAAAAAGAAAAATACGGACTTAGCGTTGCTCCCGTAGCATCTCCTGCATCTAAATCGGAAAAGAGTTTCCTTTTTATCAATGCTGGTGAAAACGAGACCGTTTATAAATACACGTCCTCCACTTTCGCTCTTGAAGCGTCTTCGTACTACAAAATTACCGCTTGGGTAAAGACTGAAAACGTTTCTAATGCAAGTGGCGCGGCTGTTCTTATCAAGGACCTTGACAGCGAACCCGTTGGATTTACGGCAATCAATACTAACGGCGAATGGAAAGAATACACCATCTACGTTGAAACTTCGGGCACGAAAGACAGTATGGCTGCTCTTTCGCTCCAACTCGGTAGCGAAACCGTAGGCGGAGAAAGCGCGGGCGTTGCTTACTTTGACAACGTTTCCGTAACCGAACTTTCTTCCTACAATTACTATCAGGTTTACGGTTCTACTAGCCCTGCTGACAACGTAATGACTCTTTCGTATTACGACTATAATAACCTTCTTAACGAAGGCGCGGACTTTAACGACGTTACCGCTTTCGGTACTCCCGTAGGCGCAGGCACGAGCGATGTTATTGAAGCAGGCAACGGTATTTCTGGTAAGTACGGTGTTGAAACCATCGTTCGTCCCCCCGTTGAAAAGACCGCAACCAACAAAATCCTTGCTCTTGCAACTGCATACGACGAAACCGAAAAAACTTACGAAAGCGGATTCGTTGGATATAAGAGTAAAGACTTTACCGTAAACAGATTTGCTTATTATAGATTAAGCGGTTGGTACTACGGCGTGGGCGAAACTTCCCCCGTTTCCGTAACCGTTAACACCAAGAGTGCTTACTCCAACGGCAATTACACCGCTAACGAAGTTACCGCTCTTACCATTGACTCGGCTAACGAAAACCACAATGGCTGGAACGAATTCGTAGTTCTTATCAAAGGATCTGACAGAGTTGACTTTACCGCAAACGTTGTTCTTGGCGTAGGTACTGCTACTACTCCTGCTGCCGGCGTTGCATTCTACGACGACATCCGTCTTATCCAAATCACTCCTACTCAGTACACTTCCTTCACTTCTTCCGCTAACAAATCTATCGAGGTTGATCCTTCGACTAGCACGGGCGTAAGCAACGGCTGGATGAACAGCGTTGGCGTTTATGAAGAACTTGAAGACATTACCCTTGGCAAGCCCCTTATGCCTGCTGATTGGGTAAGATACACCGCTGAAGGCATTACCTCCGACGGATACAGCAAAGCAACCGTAAACAGCGAAAACGTTGTTGGTGGTATCGTTAAGATTGACGGCAATCAACGTCTTCTTGCAAACAAGGGCTTGGCTGAAGTTGATTTCGCAAATGCACTTCTTCTTTCTTCCACTACTCCCACGGCTGTTTGCTACGAAAGCGCAGACATCACCATTACTGCTAACTCTTACAACAAACTTACCGTTTCCCTTGCTGTTGACGACATCACCGGATACGGCGCAAACCTTGTTCTTAAAAAAGGAACTGCCGTTGTAAGCACGATCGAAAAGATTACTGCTGACGGTCACTACTCCTTCTATATTAAGGGCGACGACGCTGATACCGCTCTTACCATTGAATTGTGGCTCGGTCTTAACGACAGAATCCAAAACCAAAGCAAACTCGCTAGCGGTAGCATCTACTTCACCAACGTTGCTCTTGACAACGCATCTACCGAAGCAGTATTTAATGAAAAAGCAAACACTTACAAAGACGTTCGTATCAATGGCTTTGGCAACACCTATGCGGTAGTTAACCTTGGCAACGAAGACTTCACCCTCTTCGGTTCTTACGATACTTCTTCCGTTAAGTTCCCCTACACTTGGTCGGTAACCAAGGGCGCAGGCACCGTTAACTACGGTATCTACGACACCAAGAACAATACCGGTTCTGATATCGTTCCTTCCTTCTTCGAAAGCGACGAACGTTACGTTCTTGTTCTTAACAACGCTGAAGCAACCTACTCTTCGCTCAAGCTCAACAATGCTTACTCCTTTGCCGCTGACAGTTATTACAAACTTTCTTTCACGGTAAAAGTTGATATTCCCGAAGATTATCGCAACAACGACAAGGCTGTAGGCGCGTACGTTTCTATCGGCGGTGATTACCGTTTCGATTTCAAGAACACGTCCGTTACTACCGACAGCGTAACTGATGACCAAGTATTCCAAACTTACACCTACTACATCAAGACGGGTTCGGATGCATCTACTAGCAATATCGTAATCGGTCTTGGCGACAATGCAAAGAAGAGCAACTACACCAAAGGTACTCTTTACGTTAGCAAGATTTCCTTCACCACTATTACCGAAATTGATTATTCCGAAGCAAACGACGGTAGCCTTGATGAATACACTATGATTGCTAACTACGCTGGTACGTCTTCTGACACCAACACCGACACGCCCGACACCATCGCTCCCTCTACTCCTTCTAGTAGCGAATTATGGTGGCTCGTTCCCTCCATCCTTCTTGGCGTTGCAATCGTTCTTGCTCTCGTAGGTACGTTTATTAGAAAACTTATCGAAAAGAAACAAGAAAACAAGAAGAAGAACCCCGTTTACGAAAATCGTTCTTCTTACGACAGACGTAACGTTAAGCCCGAAGAAACTACCGAAGTTGATGCAACTGAAGTAAAGCCTGAAGAAACGACTGAAACGGAAACGGCTGAAACGGTTGAAGAAACTACCGAAGAAACTACTGAAGAAACGGCTGAAACCGCTACTGAAGAAGTTAGCGAAGAGACCGCTACTGAAGAAACTGCTGAAGAAACTGCTAATGAAGAAGTTAACGAAACAACTGAAGATGCGGACAACAAAAACGAATAATTAACCAAAAACGGTTAACAAAAAGCCACCTGAAATTCAGGTGGCTTTTTTCATATCGTTATGCTCTATCATAATATAAATTTCACATTTTAAAAGAACTATCCATACTTAATTGAGCGTAATAATTTCCACTGGGGTTTGCTGTGTGATCACTACGGTTTTATCTAATTCGATAAAGATATGTCTTCTGCCCATTACGGCTGAACCTGCTCCACTCAAATAAGGATCGTTATATAGATATACCAAATACGTACCATTTGACAATAGTTTTACTGACTGAACGACGTAAACCATCGCAGAGTTTGTTGTTTCTTGCGCTACGGCAAGCAAATACTTATTTTCAAAAAATTGCTCGTCGTACGATATACTGCGAATACCTTTTTGTTCGCAATACTGTGTAAAATCTTGCAAAGTATCCAACTTTTGTATAACGGGGTAATCGACGTCACTTTCCCAGTTCGAATCGCTTTCATACTTCGCGCTAACCGTTATATTTTGTGCATTTATATCAGGAATAAGCCCTTTTCTTTGCATATAGATATCGGCTATATCTGATTTTTTGAGTATACCGTAGTCGTTATATGCCATTTCTAGCGAGCAAAACTGTCCTTCGTGAAGTACTGCTATCCTATTACCGTCGCCATAATCAAAGTCGTATCCAGCAACTTTTTCCGTCCAAACAACAGCAGGATAATTCACGTCTTCGCCCGTCATCATAGCAACGATTGCACCACTTTGGTATTCGCCGTAGTATGCCAAAATTATTGCTTTTCCGTTTCTTGGATAAGTTTCTTCATACGTCTCAATCAATTTCGTCTTATTTTCGTCGTCCTTGGTTTTAACGTTTATTTGAGTGTTTCCGTAATCGTAAAAATCCCAAACGTAATGATAATTATAAGCGTCTGCTTTTATTTCGAATTTAACTAGTTTTTTATGCTTAAAGTGGTAAATATACTGACCACTCATATCCTTATCTATGATATCATATCTATAAGTGCCCGTTGACGTATCAAAGCGCAATTCATCAAAATCACGCTTGTAGTTAGCCACAAACTGCACTCCATTATCTCTGAATTCGGATGCATAATTGTATCTATACCAATGCTCGTTTTCGTCCGTTCCGTTTTTTTGATATAGATAACAAAATTCTTTGCTATCTAATACACCATAATAGCATCCGTAATATTGTTTGCCATCACGATAATTCATTTGCGCAAAACTACTTCCGTCGTTATAAAAATACGACTGCACTTTATCTCGCAAATAGTACGGGCCCGTCATACGAATTGTTACGTTTTCTAAAGAATCTTGTGTAAAAGCACTATCATATTCTTCCTTTGTGACCGTCTTGTTCGTGTTATCGATAGGTGTGCAGGCAAAAAGCATGCAACACACCACCGCAAAAAGCATAAATATTAATTTTTTCTTCATTTTTGGTTACTCCTAACCGTCAATTCATCTTTTTGACGGCTGATAATTTTAGTAGAAATTACTACGTCGGTTATTGCCGAGCAGGTAAAAAATAGCAAAACAACTCCGTAAATGCACGCGTTTATTGCATTTCCACTATCAATACTTGTCATAACGAAAACAAAAAGGCCGTACGCCCATATAATTTTCGTAATCATACTCAAAATAAAAGGCGCTTTTGACCACACAGGTGGTTTTAGCGTTGCAATTTTAATGGTGGATAGTATTCCAAGTATAAATCCCGGGACAAACAACGCTGTGCCCATTAATCCGATAA
The DNA here is from genome assembly GCA_045658145.1 of Pumilibacteraceae bacterium. GTDB lineage: Bacteria > Bacillota > Clostridia > Christensenellales > Pumilibacteraceae > UBA10677. The sequence continues at coordinate 446 of JAZOUI010000150.1, read as the reverse complement.
AAAAATAAACGATTCCCGCAGGATTATTGCCCGTAAGTGAATACCGTATCGTTGCTATCATAAGCGCAAGCAACACCACGCTTATCGCAAGCACGACTATACTTTCCACTAATTTAATTAATCTAAATACTTTTGCGTTCATAATATCCTCCGTAAATTAGACGGAATTGGGGTGTTTTTTACTCAGTTATCCACGCTTTTTCTTATCTATATAATATAAGATATTATAACACTACCCCCCCGTGTCAAGTAGATAAACTACATTATTTATAGAGTTTCAAAGTTTTTAAATATTCTTTTTGTTCCTTGCTTATGCGAAAACTTTCCACAGCCTTTTGAATAGCCTTATTATGCGTCCACGGTTCAAGCACAGGCGAAGTGAAATACTTTATCGCTACGTCGTAGTGTTTTGCAAGCGCAGTCGCAAAATACCACGCGATCATCAT
>JAZOUI010000149.1:0-4288 GCA_045658145.1 Pumilibacteraceae bacterium | reverse complement strand
ACACATACGCATATTTCCATTTTGAGACGGTAAGAAAAGGTATTTTAAGAAAAGTATGAGAAACAAGAAATTGATAATTTTACTGTGTATTCTTTTCGTAGTCACTCTACTTGTTGTTTTGAGTAGCGTGCTTTTTACCGTACAAGACGTTTACGGATATTGTTACAATGATGATGACGAAACGCTTGATATTGAGATTGCGAAGTTTGAAACTAATGGATTAAGCAGGGGTAAGAGCATTTTCTTCGTCAATGAAGAAGAAGTTATTTCAGCAGTTGAAAGTAAGTATCCTGACGTAAACGTAATCAACGTTGAAAGAAAATTCCCCAACATTATTTACATCAACTACGTTAAGATTTTCCCTTATCTCGTTTTTGAGACGGATGAATCGGCGTTGCTTGTTTCTAACGACTGCAAGATTTTGTCGTCGCAGGAAAAAGAAAGCGCGTATGACGATTTTGTTTTAGTTAAAGCAAACACTCAGCCGTCGTCAACAACGGTGGGCGATAGTTTGTATAACGAGAGTGCGACCGATTATAAAATTATTTCTCAAGTAATGGACGTAATGGAGCGCATAGAGATATACAGCAAAGTAGTGGATATGTTCGAATTTATCGATATGCGCAAAACGGACGTAAACGGACTTACGTACATCAAGATGCGAACGGGTGCGATTATCGAAATTCAAGGTGGAACGAGGAACGTTGATAAAAAACTTCAACTTGCCGTTTCGCTTTACGTACTTAACGAGACAAAATATATGACTGGAACTATTATCGTAAACGAGACTAGTGATGGTCAAGTGCGTGCTTATTACGATGCAAACGGCGATAGGTACGAAGAATAGACAGCAAAAGTTAGTAAACCAAGGAAAATAAACAGAGAGGAGATAAAAGTGGCACAGCAAGATACTGCAGTTCTGGATTTTGGTTCAGAGAAAATTACTGCGCTAATCGGTGAGCGTGGAGTTAACGGAACTATTCGTGTGAAAGGCATGGGCGTATGCAATTACGCAGGCTTTTTGGACGGTGAATTTCTTGATCCTGAAATGCTTGGCGAGAGCATAAGAACGGCTCTTAGCGAAGCGTCCGTTAGTGCAGGCACGCGTATTACGCGCGTTTACGTAGGTGTCCCGGGCGAGTTTTCTTCCGTTGTATGCAAGGAAGTAAGCACAACTCTTAACCGTAAAAGAAAGGTAAAAGACGCTGACGTTTTTAACCTTATGAGCGCAGGGGACAACTTTGACGAAAAATATGAAGTTATAAATATTCAGCCCATATACTATACGCTTGATAATAATTTGCGTGTTTTGAGCCCGCTTGGTGCTGTTAGCGCAAAACTTGGTGGCGTGCTTTCTTACATAATGGCTGAAAAAACCTTTACTGATGAGATAAGAAAAATATTGACGGCAATGGGCGTTCCTTCGGTGGAATTCGTTTCGTCCGTACTTGCTGAATCGCTTATTCTTTTTGATGAAGACAAGCGTGACGGCACGGCGGTGCTTGTTGACGTTGGATATTTGACTACGTCGGTTGCTATCGTAAAAGGCGACGGATTGTTGTCGCTCCGTTCTTTCTCGCAAGGCGGAGGACATATTACGGGCGACCTTGCAACGATTTTGCAAATTCCTTTCTCTGATGCTGAACTTCTCAAGAGAAAAGTAATTCTTTCCATTGAGCCTAGTGAAGAAGACATTTACGAAATCAATGGCAAAAACGGAATTAAGACTTTCCCTGCGCAAATAGTAAACGAAATTGTTGCGCATCGTATATCGGTAATAGCGCGTACGATTTCTAAGTGCTTAACTACTTGCGAGTACGAATATCCCGATTATATCCCGTATTCTCTCACGGGTGGTGGAATTGCGTTTATGCGTGGAGCAAAGGACGCTATTGCAAATACGGTAGGTAGGGAAGTGGAAATTGTAGTTCCCCCTTATCCGCAAATTAACAAGCCTAATCTTTCGTCTGCTTGGGGACTACTTGATATGGCAATTAAGAACGATGAACCTGTAAAGAAGAGTTTCTTTGCAAAGATTTTCAAAAAATAACGGAGGTAAACTGATATGTTTAACGGAAAAAATATGATGACTATGCCCGCATCCATCGTAGTAGTAGGTTGTGGTGGCGGTGGTAACAACGCTGTAAACAGAATGATCGAGGCAGGCATTAAGTCTGCACGCTTTATTGCGGTAAATACTGACCTTCAGGCGCTTTCTATGTCTAAGGCTGAACACCGCATCCAAATCGGAGATAAACTCACTCATGGCCAAGGCGCTGGCGCTGATCCTGAGAAAGGACAAAAGGCTGCTGAAGAAAGCCGTCAGGCTATTGCTGCAGCAATTAAGGATGCAGACCTTGTATTCATTACCGCAGGTATGGGTGGTGGAACGGGTACTGGCGCTGCTCCCGTAGTAGCAGGTATTGCAAAGGAAATGGGCAAACTTACCGTAGCAGTTGTAACCAAACCCTTTATGTTTGAAGGCAGACCTCGTATGGAACACGCTGAAATCGGTATTGCTAACCTCAAGAAGGTAGTAGATACACTCGTAATTATTCCTAACGAAAAACTTATGGAGTTCGCATCTCGTCTTCCTATGCTTGAATCGTTCAAACTTGCTGACGACGTACTTCGCCAAGGTATCCAGGGAATTAGTGACCTTATCGTAACGCCTGCGCTCATTAACCTTGACTTTGCGGACGTATGTACCGTTATGAGAAACAGCGGTATCGCGCATATGGGTATCGGTCGTGGCAAGGGCGAGAAGAGAACGCTTGAGGCAGTTAAACAGGCAGTATTTAGCCCCCTTCTTGAAACTTCTATCGAAGGCGCGACTAAGGTTATCCTTAACATTATGGGCTCGGTTGACGTAACGCTTAGCGAAATCAACGAGGCTACTGAACTTGTTCGTGAAGTTGTTCTTCCCGGCGCAAACATTATCTTCGGTGCGGATATTCGTGAATCTATGAACGAAGAAATTATCGTTACTATTATCGCAACGGGCTTTAAGGATCGCGCACAAGAAACGCGTCAAACGACGGCTACGATTTCTCAGCCTGCACCCCAGCCCCAACCTGCACCCCGTCCTACGGCTGCAGAACTTTGGGCAGGAATTCGTCAGCAATCTCAGCAACAGGCTCAGCAACCTGCTCCCCAACAAAACGCATATCAGGGCTTTGGTCAACCCCAGCAGAGTTATCAACAACCCCAGCAAACGTATCAGCAACCTGCTCAGCCCCAGTACGAGCAACGCCCTGCAACTGGTAGTTCTTCAAGAGTACAGGTAGAAGACGATTTCCCCGAATTCCTTCGTAAACTTAACGAGAGAAATAAGAGATAATTTTATGTAATGACTCACCGTCATTTTAGTGGCGGTGGGTGTTTGCATTTTTTGTAAGAAGGTAGTATTTCGTTAGCATGGAGAAAATATGAGAAAAATTTTAACTAAAATTTGCATATTTTTATTATCTATGATTTTTGCTTGCACCTGTTTTGTGGGTTGCTCGAACGACAGTCAGCCAAAAGATATGATTAGTTTGAGCGCTTGGCAAACTAATGCGAGCGAGAATAATATCATAGCGTTTAACCATCAAAACTCTAATGCTCAGTTTGAGTGCGTTGTGAGTGATGGCAGTTTTTGCTATGCAAACGAAACCGTGCAAGAAATTACTCTTTCCGCTGGTGAAAAAATGCGGTGGAGTAGCGATGGTGTGCAAAATCAAGATAGCAAAATATACGTTGACGTAGTTTTGACTATCGCAAACGAAACTTTCGGTTATGGCGTAGTAGAGATTGCTTATAACGAAAACAAATCTGCTTGGACGGCAAGCGTAATGGCAAGCAAGCAGTTTAAGAAAGCAATCACTCGCGAGCAAGCAAAGTCGTTTATAGCGAATAGAAAGGTTAAACTTTACGAAGAAATGGATTTGGAGTGCGCATATAACCACGGATGGTTGACGGCTAATGACTTAAAATCCATTGCTTACTATCACAACTGCGAAACAACGTCTGATTTTGACCCCGTACCCATTATGCCACTAATTAGCAAAATGGAGAAGAACGTAAAACTTTCGTTCTTAAAACGCTATAGTAGTGATAACCTTGATGACGTTACTTCGTATAATTATTACGGAATTTATAACGGTTACGTTGTCGCATATATAACTAGCGAACTTGCGACTAACTCTGCCGTTATGACCGAAAAAACTATCGGTGGAGTAAAGTTTTATAACTATTCTTCCATTACCGTCTATAACCTTAACGACTATTACAATTTCTAAACCAAAAG
>JAZOUI010000148.1:0-4940 GCA_045658145.1 Pumilibacteraceae bacterium | reverse complement strand
AAACTTTCCTTATCTAAAAGGATATCAAACTGGGCTTTTTCCCCACGATTTACCATTACTCGTTTGTATCCCACAAGCTGTTTTACGGGGCGAACGACGTCACAATTTCTGCCCGAAATATACACCTGCAAAACTTCCGCGCCATCCATATCTCCTACGTTTTCAATCTCGCCCACAACGCGCAAACTTTCTCCGTCCGTAATTAAATTGCTTTCACGAACGGCAAAGCGCGTGTAACTAAGACCATAGCCAAACGGATACAAAGGCGAACCGTCGTTTTCGTTATAGCCGTATCCTCTGCCTGACGGAGTATGCGCGTAATACAACGGAAGTTGACCAACGGAGCGCGCAAACGTAATAGGAAGTTTACCCGACGGAGAAAACTCGCCAAACAGCGTTTCTATAATAGCGCGAGAACCCTGCTCGCCAGGATACCACGCCTCGACGATCGCTCCCACTTCATCCACCCAAGCGCTTATATCTACAGGTGCTCCGTTTAAAAGCACTACTACGCTTTTCGGACTATTTTTAGCAATCTTTAAGATAAGTTCTTCCTGATTCTCCACAATCTCGATGGTGCGCTTATCTACAATTATAGCGCCCTCGTCCTGCTGTGTTTTTCTAGTAATATTCGGCAAACGGATATCGCATCTATCCATACCTTCGCCTTCAACGGTGGACGTGAAATATATTGCCAAATCACAAGTTTTGCAAAGGCTTTCTACGTTTTCTTCATTACCAAAAACAACTTCCACCTTGTCGCCACAGTACTTTTCAATTGCTTGCAAGGGCGACAAAGCGTCGCCTGCACTCCAACCACCGAACGGGCCCGAATAGTTATTTCCTATCGGCACATCGTTCGCGGACTGTCCAAACACGACTATTCTCTTTGTCTTTTGCATCGAAACGGGTAAAACGTTTTCGTTTTTTAACAAAACCAAACATTCCTTTGCCACTTCGTATGCCAAAGCCTTTGCCTGCTCGTTTCTAACAATACGCTCTGCCTCGTCAGGCGAAGAGAACGGCTCGTCCATCAAACCCAAACGGAATTTTTGAGTAAGAACTCTCAAAACGCTTTCGTTCAACGTTTCTTCCGTTAAATACCCTTCGTCCATTGCTCGTTTCACCGTCTCGGGCGAAAGGCGAGGCAGCGTTACGTCGTGTCCGTTATTCATAGCGTACGCCTGCGAAATATATTCTTCACTCGTGAGTTTGTGGCGATACGAAATTCCTCCCACGCCACCGTAATCGCTCACCACGAATCCGTCAAAGCCCCACTCGCCACGCAAAAGATCGTTAAGCAGTTTGCCATTGCACGCGCACGGCACTCCGTCTACGCTGTTATAAGCCGTCATTATCGACTTTGCGCCACCATCTTTAACGCATCTTTCAAAAGGCTTGTAATATACTTCTCTTAATACGCGCTCGGAAGTATTCGCCTCGTTAGAATCCCTTCCGCCTGCGCCGTAATTATCCACGAAATGCTTGGGCGTTGCGATCACTCCGTTTTTCTCAAAACCCTTGCACATTGCCACGCCAAAGTTGCAATTAAGTAATACGTCCTCGCCAAAAGTTTCCATCGTTCGTCCCCAACGACTATCGCGACAAACGTTAACTACGGGCGACAAAACTTGTCTCACCCCTACTGCGCGACTTTCCTTTCCGATAACGTCAGCAACTTTTTCAATAAGTTCGTCGTCAAAACTAGACGCCAAAGCAATAGGTTGAGGAAAACACGTCGCCATCCCCCATTGTGCACCGTGCAAAGCCTCGTCATGCACCAAAACGGGAATTTTATTCTCGCTTTCTTTTATCGATCGAGCAATATCTTCATTTATTGCCTGTGCGCACTCTCTTGTAGTTTTAGGAAACAACTGCTTTTTCTCCCAATCCCAATGCATAAAATGTGCACAAGAACGCGTATGCCCTTTTCGCAAATCTCTCGTATCTTTCCCCGTTGATACGTGAATCATATCCGAACAAATTTGATAGATTTTTTCACCCAAAGACATTTCGCTCAGTAAAGCCTTCGCTCTAGCCTCGCTTGAAAGGCTTTTGTTCTCGTATTCTTTCATTTTTCCTCCGTTTCATCTTTACTTCCACTTTGTAACATTATACTATTTTTTGCCAATAAACGCAACCATTTAAAGATATCAACGCCCAATAACTGTATGGTTTTATTCCCACACACAAAAAACACGCAACCATATTGACAACAAAATATTTCTAATGTATAATAAATTAAACGCTTATTTGCATAAGGAGAAATAACTTATGAACAATCGTGAACGCGCGCTCAATATCTTGCATTACAAACCCGTTGATCGAATGGTTGCCGTGCATTTTGGCTACTGGCAAGAACTTCTTAACGAATGGGTAGAACAAAAGAAAATCCCCTCTTATCTTGCCGAAAATAATTACGACGGGAGCAAAAAAGACCACGAACTTGATACGCTTATCGGTTGGGATTTCAACTGGTATACGACGTGCGGTGGCACTATTGGGCTGATGCCCACTTTTGAACACAAGGTGCTAGAAACATTTCCCGACGGTACAAAACGCGTGCAAAATTCGGTTGGACTTATCGAGCGTATTAAACCGGGCATTATCTCTATCCCCAGCGAAGACGATTATCTTTTGAAAGATCGCGAGGCTTTTGAGGCGCTTTACAAACAAAAAATGCAATTTTGCGAGGAGCGAGTAAACCTTGCATACTGGGAAAATTTTAATTCTACCCGTAATTACGACCGCCCCGTAGGACTTTTTCTTGGCTCGGTGCTAGGCGATATTCGCAATATGACTTCGGTGATTGGAATGAGTTATCTTTTGTACGATGAGGATGAGGACTTATTTGCCGATATTATCGACACTTACGCCGAGATGCAGTACAAAGTCGCCGAGCGCATTCTTCAAACGGGTGCAAAGTTCGACTTCGCGCATTTTTGGGAAGATATCTGCTTTAAAAACGGTCCACTAATCAACCCTGAAACTTTTGATAGTTTATGCGCAAAACATTATAAAAAGCGTACTGACCTATGCAAAAAATATGGTATTAATATCGTTTCTCTTGACTGCGACGGCGTGACCGAAAAACTGTTGCCAACGTGGTTTAACAACGGCGTAAACACGATGTTCCCTATCGAAATAGGCGTTTGGGGTGACCAGTTTGAAAACGCTCGACAAAAGTTTGGACGCGGTATACTTGGCGTGGGCGGAATGGACAAAACGGCGCTGAGAAAAGACCGAGACGCCGTTGACCGCGAGATTGAACGACTTACCCGTTTAGCGCAACTGGGTGGATTTATTCCCTGCCCCGACCACCGTCTTATGCCCGGAACGAAGTTTGAGCTCGTACAATACTACGCGCAAAAAATTAAAGAAATTAAACTGTAATCGGGCGCTATTATTACCGCTAAATATCGCAAAATAACAAAAACGGAGCATAACGTTATGCCCCGTTTTGTTTTTATAATAAATTGGCTAACCTTATTCGCTTAGTTCTTTTATTAAGGCATTTATGTGCGTATCATCCTTGCAAAATTCGTGAACGCCGTCGAAAACGTTAAAATCAACCCATACGTCCCCTACCGTTTTGCACAATTCCTTTAATTCGTCAAAAGATTGTTCACCTAGGCGATAATCAAACAATTCATCATTTTTAGCAATTTGAATATGTAATTTTCGTGGATAAACAAGACAAGCCACTTGCGCGTCGTCAAACACGAGCGCGCTATCTCGCCACGTCCAGTCAGACCAGTCGTATTTATCACGCGTGTTAAAGAATACGCTCGAAACCGCACTCTTTATTCGTGTTTCAATAGCCGAAGTGTACAACGTATAAAAACCACCGTAAGACGTGCCGACCATTCCGAAATTTTTGACGTAGTCTTGCTTTTCAAAATAGTCCAAAATGCGCAAAATAGCGTAAACTTCCACTGCCGTTATACTGCTACCCACTCTTTTTAACCTAGCATCCATTCTTACTCTATCATACGGCACGCCATAAACGTCTTGCCACAACAAAAGTTGTGGCGCAAAAACGTGAACGCCTTGCGCTACAACTCGCATAGTTACGTCATTATAGTTAAAAGTATTACCGTAAACGCTCGACATAATTTCGGGAGTGCCTGCACCACCGTGCTGAACTATAACCATAGGCTTTTTACCCTTACCCGCTTGGCGAAACAAAAGCCCCGTCACGCACAGTCCATCCAAAAGCGTAAAACTCATCCTGTGCACGCTATAACCGTCCTCGTCGGACAGTTTTTGTTCAAAACTAACGCATACGTCCCCTGCCGTTTGCTCGGTAAGGGGCCATCCGAGCATTTGCTTAAAATTATCACGATACTCTTCTTGGCGGATAAAAATATCCTTGCTCTTTTCCTTTCTTTGTTCTTTAAGTAGGTTTTGACGTTTTTGAATAAGTTCCTCTAGTCCGTCTACGTACTTTTGCTTATACTGCTTTGACGCGTCCCATTCTTCCCTGTAATTCATATAACCGCCTCCTGTTCTTTAATTATACACGTAGATTTTAAAAAAAGCAATATCATACGAGCAAAAAGGATAATTTTTTTACTATTTTTAATGCTTTTTTGCAAAAACTCTTGACAAAACAACGCACTTGCACTATAATAATCTTCCCTTGGGGGTGTACTGGTTTCGACGGCGCGGTGACGCCGAGGAAAAGCAAGTGGCAGGGTCGGCTGCCTTAAAAACGCAAACTAGCATAAATGCTAACAATACTTTTGCAGCTCCCGCTGCACTTGCTGCGTAATAATATCTCGTAGCCGTTTCGCTCCGATTACCGTCGGCGGAAACGAAATGTCAAATTAGACGGTCAACTTCTTTACTCTCTTGACTGCGGTTTAAGGAAGTATCTTAGTAGCCACGACGCTCGCTCGCTTTGTCTCTTGCGTGAGCCTGTCGCCGTACCAAGCAAC
>JAZOUI010000147.1:0-2078 GCA_045658145.1 Pumilibacteraceae bacterium | reverse complement strand
AAACGGCTTTGTGCGCGCTGGATAGCACGGGCAAAGTGATTGCGCGTAGACAAAGCGGTCCTATCAATTATAATTTCATAGATTTTGACCAGGCGGTTGAAAACCTGATGCTTGGAATCGTGGGGCTTAACTTACCTGTTGATAGAATTAATGCAATAGGCGTGGGGGATCCGTCGATAGACGATTTACCCGATACGGAAAGCGCAAAGCGTTTTATCGATAAAATCGAGAAAAAAACGGGCGCAAAAGTTTTTAGCAGAAGTGACGCGTATATGTCGTTGTACTCTCTTCTTGATGGCGGGGTGCCCTCTGCGCTCGTGATAGCAGGAACTGGTGCGATTGCACTTGGAGAGGATAAAGAGGGCAAAGTTCACGTGGCAGGTGGATGGGGTAGACTGACGGGTGACGAGGGTAGTGGATACTATATCGCACTTGAAGGACTGCGCGCCGTGATGCATTACAGCGACGGCGTAGGTCCAAAAACTGCTTTGTCGGATTGCGCGCTTGAATATTTTTCGGCAAAGTGCGCGCGCGAAATTGCCACGAAATTGTACGGCGCAGAGCAAGTGGATATCGCTGGTTTTTCTAAGGAAGTGTACGCTTGCGCGCTAAACGGCGACGAAGTGACAAATGAAATTTTGCGCGACTGTGGCGATAAACTTTTCTTGATAGCGAGCACCGTGATTGACAGGTGTAATGCAAAACAACTAGGTACGTATGGTGGTGTTTTGCAAAACAACGATATAGTTCGCGACGTTTTTTTGCAAAAAATCAGGGCAAAATACCCCGATATTAGTATCAAAGGAACGCTTATGAGGGCAGAAGATAGTGCAGGGCGTTACGCTATTAAGAAATATAAGGAGCAATTATGAAGGCAAACGACAGATATATAGAAGAAATCAAGCGACTTATTGAAAAAGTACAGTTACAGAAAGAGGAAATTGAACGGGCGTCACAGCTCGTTGCCGATGCGCTGACGACTAACGGTTACGTCTTTACTTTTGGTACGGGACATTCGCATATTTTAGCGGAAGAAATTTTTTACCGCGCAGGAGGGCTTGCACGCGTTTGTCCTATTTTGGAAAATAATCTTATGTTGCACGCAGGCGCGGCACGCAGTAGTATTTTGGAGCGAATGAGCGGATATGCGAAACCTATCCTTGACGACGTCGACGCCGTTAAAGAGGGTGGAGTGATGTTTCTTTTCTCTAACTCAGGCTGTAACACCGTAGCGGTGGAAATGGCACAGGAGGCGAAAGCGCATGGACTTTCTACCGTATGCGTAACGAATATTACGCATTCAAAAAAGGCAACTTCGCGTCATCCGCAGGGTAAAAAACTTATGGAAGTTTGTGACGTGGTTATCGACAATATGGGGTGCTACGGGGATAGTGCAATTGACGTAAACGGTTACGTTACGGGCCCGACTTCTACTGTAATCGGCGCTATGATAATGCAAGAAATCGTATGCCGTGCAATCGAAATAATTAGCGACAGTGGGAAGGATGTGGAGATTTTTACTTCGGCTAACACGGCCGGTAACGGTCAGGCAAACGAAGTCTATATTGAAAAGTATAAGCCTGTTATCAAGGCTTTATAAGGAGGAATTATGTTAGCAATTAACGGTGGTAAACGGGTAAGAGACGCAAGTAAAAGTTATCCGTCCTGGCCCTCTGTGACGGATTGGGACAGAAAACTTTTAGACGAAACGATAGGGGACGTATACCGCGGTTTTAGTAATAGAAAGCAAGAATTTGAGCAAAAGTTCGCAAAAGACGGTAAAGTAAAACATTGCTTTGCGGTGGCAAACGGTACTGTTTCTCTCGAACTAATTTTGCGCGCTTACTCAATCGGAAGAGGGGACGAAGTTATACTTCCGCCCTATACGTTTATAGCGACTTTTTCTTCTATCGTCTACGCAGGTGCTACGCCCGTTTTTGCGGATATCAGCGAGCGCGATTATAATATGGACGTAGTGGACGCGGAAAAGAAAATTACCGATAAGACGAAGGCTATAGTAGTCGTTGCGGTGGGTGGCTGTCCGCCTGATATCGATGCGTTTGAAAGTCTGGCAAAAA
>JAZOUI010000146.1:0-1728 GCA_045658145.1 Pumilibacteraceae bacterium | reverse complement strand
TGTACGGTGCGATAAATAGGCTCGCCGTCATCATTTCGCAGTTGCAATCTACTTCCACATTGAGAAAATTCGTTACTAAAAACCTTTCGTTGCCAACTGTTCGTTAGTGGCAAGTAATACACGAAAAGGTTTCTTCGGTTCTTTTCGGTAACGATAATGGCGCAAATGATGTTCGTATCAGTTTGCTTGTAGCCAATAGTTTCGATTGCAAAAGCATAACATCTTTTGAAATAAGCTAATATTTCGTATTCATCGGGGAAATCATCCCAAAATTCGTGGTTGCCACCAAATTGCAAGCATTCTAATGCGATGTTCTTACCGCGATTATAAAATCTTGCGTTGTGTTTGGTTTTAATTCGTATCCATTCTTGTTCAAAAGTAGATAACATAGGCTTTAACCACTTAATTTCGTAAGCTTGTTCAACTTTTTTAAGATAATCGTATTGTTCAGACAGTTCATCTTTCTTAAACGTGAGAACGGAAATAGTAGCGTGCTTGTCCCTTATAGGGGTTTCATAATATTCGTAATTCCAATTAGTCATTTTTCACCTCCTTTTTGTTTTTTAAGGGATAAAAAAGAACGACAACCTGTTCATTAGGTCATCGTTCAGAATTGCTCCCTCCACTTATAAGCCACGAGAAGAAGGAAAATATTAGTAAATTTGAAAACTTTTTAAAATTTTTTATTTCTTAGATTTTTTGTGCTTATATAGCCGTGCAAATTGCTTGATACGTCTATTACGTATGTTTGCAATGATAGGATAAATGCGTTCAATGAAATATTCTTCGGGAGAAATATTTACCCGTTTAGCAAGTTTTTCAACGGTAGTATATAAACCTTCAATTCCTTTATTTGAGCCGTTTTGTCCTCGACTTCTTCGGTTTTTAACTTCGGTGATTAAACGAATATATACGATTTGCACCAAAGGAACTGCATCGGCATAGTTTTGTAAATACCAAGCAAGTTCTTGGTCGCTTGCTTTCGATAGGTATTCCGATTTATCTTTTTCAATAGCCTCTTCATTGTAAAGGTAATATCTAATAGCGAAGCGGACAAATTCACCCAAACTATAATACCAGAACATAAAGTGAGCCACGTCGTTAGGGTGCAGATAACTTAGTACGTATTCCATTTCTACATCTAAGAACATCGGCATTTCCAACTTTTTAGTAAACAAGTTCCAACACTTCCAAGGATATTCGTCGTCACGTGTTTTGATGGCAGTTGTTTGTTCTGCGTAATCGTAATTATATTGAGCCTGCGCTTTAATCATTGAAACGTAGCCTTGCGTAACGTTTAACGCTTTAGCTATATTTTTTTGAGTAGCGCCGTTTTCAAGCATTTTAAGAACTTTTTCTTCATCTTCGGTAAGTTGGTTATATAGGTCTTTTTTGTAGTAATAGTTTGCCACTTTTGTATCTATAGGGGTATCCTTAACGTGGAAGTTTTTTAGTTGCTTTGCAGTTAAAGTTTCATCTTCTTCATCGAGAAGTTCAGCAGTATGGCGTACGTATTTATGCTCGTTATTATACTCAATCCTATCTAACTCAATTAACGCTTCCCATTCTTTTTCGGTTGCTTCAATCGTGACAAAGCCACGCCCACCCATTTGCACGGTGGCGTTTTCAATATCATCGCAAGGATAATAGTATAGATATTTACCCTCTGTTTTAGCGGGCAGTTTTTTCTTATTGTAATGATATGCTAATTTATCCATAGTCCTATTA
>JAZOUI010000145.1:0-2649 GCA_045658145.1 Pumilibacteraceae bacterium | reverse complement strand
AAAATCTTGTTTTTCGTTTTGCGCCCTTGCAAGCATTTTTCGGCACAATTCGCGTTCGCTAAGTTTACTTTTCTTCGATAAATTATATACTTCTTGCAAATAACAACTTTTGCTAAAATCCGTAGATTTAGCGTAAGTATTATCTTCACTCAGTAGTTCGTGCACAGGCGAAAAGCCAAACGTATACCGCGCAGTCAACCATTTTTGTAGCGCGTGAAAAGTACATACGATCGAACTGACCGAAACTGAATATACACTCATAAACGACTGATAGTTTGCAATCCTATCGTTTAGCGAAAGTCCGTTATTTAAGCAAGTTTGTTCAAGAAGTTTTCTGTGTCTTCCACTTGCCGTTTTTATAAAGCCTAAAAGATACGAGCCATATCCTATCAGCGCATTATTTACTTTGTTTACTTCCCCATCTTTTCTTCCTCTATTTTTGTAGTCGTTAGCGTTAATCGAGCGCAAACAAAATAGCGCAACGTACTCACACAAACAAAAGCGCAACATTGACGGTAATAACAAAACTTCGGGGTACGTTAGTGGTCGTTCGTGATTAAATTCATCTATTAGTCTCGAAAAAACTACGTCGTTTACGTTGCCGTCAAGAGTGCGAACAATAAGCGAGCACAACGAATAAATACGCGGTTTATTGTCTACGTGCAGAAGATTTCTAAATGCTTTTACGTCCTTTTTTACTATAGACAAATTTTCACTTATCTTATAAAAATCATCATAAATTATTCGCTCGTATTCTTCCATTGGAGCATTATTTTTTATGCGTTTTGTCAGTTGCTTGTATGCGCCAAATAAAACTTTTTTTACGCTTTTATACGCTACGCCGTATCCACTCTTTTCCACTAAAGTCATATTTTTAGCAAGTTCGCGCACCGCTACGACAAGACGTTCTTCGTCGCTTTTTACCGAAAGCATAAAATTCGCGCTGACGTTAGGCGCAAGAATTAAACTTACTATTGCAACTAAAACTATTACAAAACTTACCAAAAGCACAAAAAAAAGCATAACTACTCCAAAACGTTTTCTTTTAATTATGCCCTTTTTTTATAAAATTAAACAAAAGAAAAAACGCGGACGTTAATATCCACGTTTTATACAAAAAAAGCAAGATAATCTATAAGCCGAATTCTGTATTTGACGGTTATCTGTCTAGTTGCATTGTTGCCAATGCAATCGAGCGATATTGGAGAGACGGCGGACAACCGATTTCTCTCACATCTTGCACCAGATGGGGTTTACATTGCCACTCTCGTTGCCGAGCGTGCGGTGGGCTCTTACTCCACCTTTCCAACCTTGCCTGCATTTGCATAGGCGGTTTATTTCTGTTGCACTTTCCTTAAAGTCGCCTTCACCGGTAGTTAGCCGGCATCCTGTCCTGTGGTGTTCGGACTTTCCTCGTGAAAACTCACGCAACCGTCTGGTTATCTTGCTACGTTATTATAACACCATTTTTATTAAAAATCAACCGTTTAACCTTTGATTTTCATTGCTTTCGATATTTTTCCTATTGCTTTTTTCTCAATTCTCGAAACGTACGAACGTGAAATATTAAGTTTTTCAGAAATTTCTATTTGCGTACGCGTTTTGTAGCCAAACAAACCATATCTCATACAAATGATTGTAAGTTCGCGTTTATCAAGTACTTTTTTAATAACGTCTTTCACTTTTTCCATAATAACGCCACGCTCCACCCCTTCAAACAAACTTTCGCCCTGCGCTGGAATAATTTCCATAAGCGTTATTTCGTTACCTTCCTTGTCAACGCCAACGGGATCGGACAAAGAAACAGTACCGCGGTGCTTTTTGTTTGCGCGTATGTACATAAGAATTTCATTGTCAATACACTTTGCTACGTACGTTGCAAGTTGCGAACCCTTGCCATACTCGTAACTTTCAATGCCCTTAATAAGCCCTATGCTCCCAACGGAAATAAGGTCGTCAGCCTCGCCTGCGCCCGAGTACTTTTTAACAACGTGAGCGACAAGGCGCAAATTGTGGCGAATTAGTATTTCTCTTGCCTGCGCGTCGCCTTGCTTTACTCGTTCTATATACTCACGTTCCTGTTCCGCCGTCAAAGGATCAGGAAATGAACTCTTGTTGTTTACGTACGAAGTAAAACAAAAAATTTTGCTTAAAAAACCCATAAACGTTTCTAAAATCATAAATTCCTCCGCGCAAAAGCGATGCGCTTTATCAATATATGAACTTTAAAAACGTCTGTTGCCTGTCCTAAACAACAAAGACATACTCTCGCTTGTACCTTTTTTAAAGTAAAAGCCGTACCAAATTGATACGACTTTTTATCATTAAATATTTTTTCTTCTTAAAATATCGCCTTTTTGCAAGGGCACGGACGTGAAAAGTTTTACCTTTTGTTTTACTAAAAGTGCATCTTCTATATCTTCGCCCTTTTCGTTTTGCATGCGCTCAACGATAATTTTTGCGTTATGATGCGCGCCTGGCGAAAGCACTTCTAGTTCATCGCCGATACGGAAACGGTTACGCATTTCTACGATTGCTCCGCCGTCTACGCTATCGAGCGTAAGCGCAATGAAATCATAGTTTTGCTTGGGTTTTGACGTTTCATAACACTCGTTGTTTTGCACGTCGCCAAGATAAAAGCCCGTACAG
>JAZOUI010000144.1:0-6173 GCA_045658145.1 Pumilibacteraceae bacterium | reverse complement strand
TTTCCATTTTGCGCAATTCTTCATAACGACGTTTTACAATTTCATCCACAGCAGGCATTAGGTAAACTGCCTTCTTATACGCCTTATTCATCGCAGCGCGCGCCAGCCTTTTCTTAACTCCGCCTTCGTCGATTACGTCGTCACAAAGTTTGTAATAACTCAAAATGACGTTGGACGCACATACGCGTTTTAACAATTCGTTACCTTTTATCATTAATTTTTTAGTGAACGGATTGCCTATACAACGCGATTCTTCGAACTCCACTTCTTGCTCGGTAACGTCGTGGGAAAGTAGTGCCAAAAAGGTTGCATCGTACGTCGTTGTAAAGCGAGGAAGTGCGCCGTAATCACGTCCGATTTGCGCGCAAATTCCGCAATAAAAGGAACGATACAACACGAAGTCTTGCTGACGAAGTTTATCTTTTACGGGTGTAACGTAACCAAACATTATCTTACAGGCGGAACAAGTCCGATTTTGCGGTAAACTTTTGCAATAGTCTTATACGCAGTACGAGATGCTTTTTCAGCACCTGCTTTCATAATGGACTCAAGATAGCCCTTATCTGCAATAAGTTCGCTATACGTCTTTCTAATCGGACGGAAATACTCTACAACCGATTCGCCTACTCTTGTTTTGAACGTAGCGTAGTCAACGCCTTCGAATTGCTTTTCAGCCTCGGCAATGCTTACTCCGCCAAAAGTGGAATAAATAGTCAAAAGATTGCTAATGCCCGGCTTGTCGGCAGAAAATTTTACCGTCGTGTCGCTATCCGTTACCGCGCGCTTAAACTTGCGCATTACGGTATCGGGATCGTCGAGAAGGAACACCGTGCCGTTAGCGTTGTCGTCCGTCTTGCCCATTTTTGCAGTCGGGTCTAAGAGCGAATAAATCTTTGCGCCCGTCTTGGGAAAAATACCGTCGGGTACTACGAAAGTGGGCGAATATTTATTGTTAAAACGCTCTGCTATGGTACGAGCAAGTTCAAGATGCTGTTTTTGGTCCTTGCCGATAGGAACAAGATCAGCCTGATAAAGAAGAATATCCGCCGCCATAAGCGTAGGATAAGCAAAAAGTCCCACGTTTACGTTTTCAGGCGCTTTTTGGCTTTTATCTTTAAATTGCGTCATTCTCTTTGCCTCGCCATACTGCGTGTAGCAGTTAAGCGTCCAAGCAAGTTCGGAGTGAGCAGGAACGTGGCTCTGCACAAAAAGCGTACTCTTTTCAGGATCAAGTCCGATTGCGATAAAGAACGCCATAAAGTCGTACGTTCTCTTTCGTAGGTCCGCAGGAACGTTGTCCACCGTGAGCGAGTGCAAATCCGCTACGGCATAGTAACAATCGTATTCCTTTGACATCTCCACCATATTTTTAAGCGCACCGATATAGTTACCTATGGTCAAATCGCCAGTAGGCTTTAATGCACTAAAAACAACTTTTCTTTTTTCGATATTATTCTCGTTAGCCATAACACACCTTCATTTATTAAAATCGACGGGTACGTACCCTATTGTTTTACAATATAATTCATTACGACGTTTTTAACTTCGCCAGTATCCACAACGCTAGTAAACCGTTTTTTTAGCGTAGGCAATTCTTTAAGCGAAAGGGGCAAATCAAGCGCAGTCACTTCTTCTAAAAGGGCGAGCGCATCCGTTTCGTTTTTAGGAACTTGTTCGCCGATAGCATCCAAAACGACATCCACGAATTTGTACGGACTAGCCGTAGAAAGCACTACCGTATACGCTTCATCATCAGTATCAGCGACGTATTTGTCATACACGTTAAGCGCAACGGCAGTATGCGTATCCATTATATAACCAGTCTCGTCAAAAAGTTCGCCTATCTCGTCCAAAACTTCGTCTTCATCAGCCCAGTCGGCATAAAAATGCTCTTGAAGTTTGCTAAGTTCGTCTTTCGTTATCGAATAAGAACCACTTTTCTCTAAACTTTTCATCCTTTCGCCTGTAAGCGCGCTATTTCGTCCCGACAATTCAAAAATAAGACGTTCAAGGTTTGAACTAATCAAAATGTCCATAGACGGACTGCTCGTTTTATAAAAAGGACGAGCCAAGTCATACTTGCCCTTTTCGATAAAATCGGTAAGCACGTTGTTACTATTAGACGCGCAAATAAGTTTATTGACAGGTAATCCCATTTTCATAGCATAATAACCTGCTAAAATGTTGCCGAAGTTACCCGTAGGTACGACGAAATTGATTTTTTCGCCTTCTTCTATCTCACCACCGTTAAGTAGGTCTAGATATGCCGAAAAGTAATACGCTATTTGAGGAACAAGTCTGCCAAAGTTAATAGAATTTGCGCTAGACAGCGCCACTCCTTGCTCGCTTAGTACGCTTTCAACTTGCTTGTCCGTAAAAACTTTTTTAACGGCAGTTTGTGCGTCGTCAAAGTTACCTGTAATCGCACACACGCATACGTTGTCCCCTTTTTGCGTCATCATTTGCAATTTTTGCAAATTACTAACGCCGTCGGACGGATAAAAAACCATCACGTCAGTACCGTCAACGTCTCTAAACCCTTCAAGCGTAGCCTTACCCGTGTCGCCACTAGTAGCCACAAGAATAAGCGTACGCTCGCTCTTTCCTAGTACCTTCTTACTGCCCGTCAAAAGATAGGGAAGCAACGTAAGCGCAATATCCTTAAACGCGTGCGTCGGCCCGTGCCAAAGTTCAAGCACGGCAAGCCCTTCTCCAAGCACAGTCACTGGCGTAGGGTCTCCGTCAAAACGGTCATAAGCCTTTTTCGTATACTCGCCTAGGTCAGCAAGTTCATCCAAGTACTTCCCGATAATAAAGGACGCGCGCTCGGGATAATCCATATCCGACATAAGCGACATATCTTCATTTGTGATTACGGGGAAAAAGGCGGGCACGAAAAGTCCGCCTTCTTCAGATAATCCTTTTACGACCGCTTGAGCACCGGTCACTTCAATTTTATCGTTTCTCGTACTTGTAAATTTCAATTTTTCACCTAAAAATCAAATGTATTTTTTCATAAAATCAGGCACCTCTTCCGCCGACACGGTAACCGTGAAATTCACGTTCGCATCCGCACCTATAAGGTCAAGCGCCGTAAAAATATTTTCAGTTTCTTCCACCGCTTTGCCCGTAAACTTAGCAGGCCCGTCCATAAAAACGTCCGTAATATCGTAGTTTCCTGCAAGCAAGCCTTTTACAAAACTAACAAAGCATTTTTCTTCCTTTACGTCATAAGTCGTAACGTCTATAAATCTTATAGACGAATTAAGCACCTTTGAGTGTTCAGGCTTATTGGTAAGATAAATTACACAGCCCTTGCTTTTTTCAACGGTCTCGTTTGCTTTTGCAATAATACGTTCCGTCTTACCGCTCCCTTTTGCTCCGTAAATAACGTTAATCATATCTTATCCTCCTTATTTTTGCGTAAAAAACGCTTGTTAACTATATTATACAATAAAAATATGATATATGGAATAGGTTTTGCGAAAAAAGTGTGAATTTTTTGTAAAATTTTTACTTTATCTCAATATTAATACTTATTTGCTAATTCTTTCATTGAAAAGCTTGTGAAGTTCTACGTCGTAAAGGCGCACCATAGTATCTAGTTCGTCGTCACCCATAATGGTATTTCTTCCGCCTGCGTACTCTTCGTCCACCATAGCCTTGATAAACTTTACAACTTCGTTACTCTTATCAACGGCGTACTCACTCGGCAAACCGTAATAAGCATTTATCCAAAAAGCAATTCCTGCCGCACCCGACGTGTTGGAAATAGATACGGTAGGACGGCGACCAAGAATTTTTTGCGTATTAAATACGTTGTAAATTTCTTCGTCCTTAAGTAATCCGTCCGCGTGAATACCTGCACGCGTTGCATTAAACGCTTTGCCTGCAAAGGGAGTACGGGGCGGAATAGAATAGCTCACTTCGGTTTCAAAATATTCGGCGATATCGGTAATAGCAGTAAGATCCATACCGTCCGTAGTGCCTTTCATTTGGGCGTACTCGATACACATTGCCTCTGTAGGACAGTTACCCGTTCTCTCACCTATGCCTAAAAGCGAACAGTTTACACCGCTACATCCGTACAGCCACGAAGTCGTAGCGTTCGTAACCGCTTTGTAAAAATCGTTGTGACCGTGCCACTCAAGCCACGCTGACGGAACGCCTGCGTAATAATTAAGACCATAAATAATTCCAGGAACGGAACGGGGCAACGCGCTACCGGGGAAAGAAACGCCGTAACCAAGCGTATCGCAAGCACGAATTTTAATAGGCTGATTATACTCACTAGCCAAATCCATAAGTTCGTTCGCGAACGGCACGACAAAACCGTAAAAGTCCGCACGCGTAATATCTTCGAAGTGGCAACGAGGAACAATGCCGTTATCAAGCGCGCTCTTTACAATCGCAAGATATTTTTCCATTGCGCCCTTACGGTCAAGCTTCATCTTGTTATAGATATGATAATCCGAGCAACTTACAAGTATACCCGTTTCCTTAATTTTCATATCCTTCACAAGTTTGAAATCTTTTTCGTTTGCTCTTATCCAGCTAGTAATTTGCGGAAACTCATATCCCTTTTCTTGACACGCCCTAACAGCCTCTCTATCCTTTTCGCTATAAAGGAAAAATTCCGTAGCACGAATTATGCCTTTAGGTCCGCCAAGTTTATGCATAAGCGAATAGATATCAGAAATTTGCTTTACGGTAAGGGGGGCTGTGGATTGCTGTCCGTCACGGAAAGTCGTATCCGTAATCCACCACTCTTCAGCAGGACTCATAGGAACTTTTCTGTCGTTAAAAACGATTTT
Source organism: Pumilibacteraceae bacterium (assembly GCA_045658145.1). Taxonomy (GTDB): domain Bacteria; phylum Bacillota; class Clostridia; order Christensenellales; family Pumilibacteraceae; genus UBA10677. The sequence goes on along the minus strand of JAZOUI010000144.1, from coordinate 1,359 downwards.
AGGAACTTCGTCATAATCAAAAATTCCCCTATAAAGTTCGGGCTCTGATGGATTTTTAAGTACGAAGTCGTGTTCTTTTCTTTCTAAAAGTCCCGACCTTTTGTTTGTATGAAGTTCGTATTTTTCCATATTAACTCTCCATAGCACGCACAAATGCGCCTATACGTCCTACGCCTTTTACAATATCTTCGTCCGAAATTGCATACGAAAGTCGTACGTATTCGGGCGCTGCAAAAGACTCGCAAGGGATAACGGTTACTAACGCTTTTTCAAGCAATAAATTAGCAAATTCGTGCGCGGTAGAGACATACGTCCCTTCGTATTTCTTACCAAACACGTTGCTAACGTTAACTAAAACGTAAAATGCTCCGTCAGGGCGAACGTAAGAAATTTGTTCAATCTTGTTAAGTTCGCTCATAATAAGTTCTCTTCTTCTCGCAAAACTTTGCGTCATTTCTTTCAAAAACTGAGCGCCGTCGTTATGTGAATAAGCCGTAACGGTTGCGTACTGCGCTATCGAATTAGGATTAGAAGTCATGTGGCTTTGCATATTAGCAATTGCCTTTGCAACCGGCATCGGCGCAGCGATAAAGCCTATTCTCCAACCCGTCATAGCGTACGTTTTAGAAACACCGTTTACGATAATAGTTTGGTCCTTGAGTTTTTGCGAATAAGTTGCTATGGATACCACTTTTTCGCCGGTGTAATTAAGTTCTTCGTATATCTCGTCGCTAATAACCGCGATATCCGTCTTTTCAATCACTTTAGCCAAAGCGTAAATCTCTTCTTTGCTATAAACTGCTCCCGTAGGATTGTTGGGGTTATTGAGAATTATCGCTTTCGTTTTGGGCGTAATTGCGTTTTCGAGTTCTTCCGCCGTCATCTTAAATCCGTTTTCTTCCTTTGTGTAAACGGCAACGGGTACACCACCAGACAAGCGTACGAGTTCGGGATAAGTAAGCCAGTAAGGCGCAGGGATAATTACTTCATCCCCTTCTTCAATAATCGCCTGACAAACGTTGCTAAGCGAGTGTTTTGCACCGTTAGAAACGACAATGTTAGAAGGATTGTATTCTAATCCGTTATCACGCAAAAATTTGTTGCAAATCACTTGTTTAAGTTCCACCGTACCACTAGCAGGCGTATATTTAGTTACACCCTTATCAAGCGCATCTTTTGCTGAATCAAGAATATATTTAGGCGTGTTAAAATCAGGCTCTCCTGCTCCAAAAGAAACCACGTCCATACCTTCGCTTTTAAGTTGTTTTGCTCTTGCAGTAAGTTCAAGTGTAAGTGATGGGCATATTTGAAGTGCGCGTTGTGCAATTTTCATACTAGGTCTCCTGGTTAAGTTATATT
>JAZOUI010000143.1:0-3774 GCA_045658145.1 Pumilibacteraceae bacterium | reverse complement strand
AGTAATCGCGGTAAGGTTGAATTTCTCGTTCCACTCAACTAAAAGCGAGTAATAACGCGAAAACTTGTCTGCTATTTTTTCATAATTATCAAATTTTTCAAGAAAGGTTTTCATAAATTCAGTATAACATTTTTATTACATTAAATCAAGCCTTTTGTAAAATATTTTATATTAAACTTTTCTAGCGAAATTTAGCGTTTTTTTGTGAAAACTTTATGAAATTTTTATTATTTTCACTATCTTTTACTAGTAAATTGCCTTTGTGCTTGACAAAAAGAATAGAAAGTTATAAAATTATTATAGATTGGTGTACTATCATCAAAATAACGTGAGGTACGTATGGGTATTCTTACAGCGCACCAACTTTGGCGCGATTACGACCCTTCCGCTTTACCGCTAGACACAACTTTTCTTCGTAGCGAAAAAACGGACAGTTACACGGTCGACAGTTACTATTTTAACGGAGAGGCTACGGCTGATGGATGCTCGCGCATTTTTGCGCAAGTCTATTCTCCTATTGCCAACCGTTCGGGTAACGCTTTCGTGCTGATGAACGACGCATCTTCGCCCTTTGACACCACTTACGTTGATTTCTTAATCGGTCTTGGTTTTACCGTGCTCGTTCCCGATTACGTAGGTAAGCGCAAAAACGGTAAATACACAATTTATCCTGAATCATTATCTCATTGTAATTTTTATAACGACAATAATAATTTTTCAGTTCTTTCAGATTTACCTAGACAATCTTGTTTATATTCTTATACTTGCGTTATGCTAAGAAGTTATTTCTTCTTATCTCAGCAAGAAAATATAAACAAAGATAAAATAGGATTTTTCGGAGTTAGAGAAGGGGCTTTCCAAGTTTATAAAAGCGCGTTTGTACAAAATAATGCTTTTTGCGCAATTTCACTTTTTAACTCTTGCTACGTTCCTACTATCGACACTAAATCGGATAAAGCAACCGTTTATAATGCTTGCCTTGCTAACTCGTCTTACGCGTCGCTTTTGTCTGTACCTACTTACGTTATCGATACGTCTAACAACGGCGAAGATTCACTTTTTTCGCTTTCATCTCTTTATTCCTCGTCATCTGATAGCGTAAGTTTTTATATTGCTGAACATACCGACAATACTCTTACACCAATACAGTTTAATTCTCTTAAACAATTCATTTTAGCAAAAGAAAGTAATTCTTTTCTTCCTACGCAATATCCTTTAATCAGCGCAAAAAACAGCGATCGTCATCTATACTATGAAATTACCGTTCCTAACTGCGAACTTGCTGAATCGGTTAACGCGTATTACTGCTATGGCGAAGGAAAAGGACAGTATCGTAACTGGATTAGATTGCCACTCGAACGTATTTCTGAAAACGAATATATAGCAAAAGCGGACGTTTTCCTTCTAAAAGACAATACTTCTGCTTTCGTTAACGTAAGATACAAGGACGGTTTTACAATTTCTAGCGACGTAATTACTAGAATTCCTATGATGATGGGTGTTACTAGCAAACAAATTATTAAATCTCGCCTTATTTACGAATCGGAAATGGGTACGGATGCTTGGCTAGTTTCTAGAAGTAAATTTACTTCGGCACAAATTTCTATCGAACAGGGAAACAAAGGAATATACGGCGTTACTTCGTCGGTAAACTCACTTTCTTCACTAAATATCGGGGACGTCCATACTTGTGGCGAACGCGATTCTATACTTCAACTTTTAATTTACACGGACACTATCCAAAACATTGACATTGAAATCACTTGCTCTTTCGCTGATAAATACTATACTTACTCGACTAGAAAATACGTTTCGGCGTTTGGCGAATGGTCAAAAGTAACAGTTTCGGCTAACGAACTAAAAAGCGAAGTGGGAACTATGTCGGGTTGGGACAACGCTATTTGTATAACCGTAAATAGCGAAGATAAACTTCTTATTAACTCACTGTTATGGATATAAAGTTAAAGGTTGGAGACAAAGTTATTACTAAAAAATCTCACGCTTGCGGTGGTAATACTTGGACGGTTACAAGAACGGGTGCTGACGTAAAACTAACTTGCGAAAAATGCAACCACACCGTTTTGCTCACGCTAGAAAAAGCGATAAAAAGCATTAAGGAGATTTTAGACTAATGGCTATAAAATCTCTTTTTCCTGAAGATAATGAAAAAAATACAGTATTTGACGTTATATTTTTCGCTATCTCAATTATTTTAATCGCACTAATAATCGGCGTTATAGTAATGTATTCTACTATTAGGCCCTTTGATATTGTAGGCGACTCAATGGAGCCTAATCTTCATAACGGCAACACCGTTATTGTCCAAAAAAACTATTCTTCGCCCGTTAGGGGAGACGTTGTAGTAATCCAAACTACTCACGTCGAAAATGACGGAACTTCTACTCAAAACTATATTATAAAACGTATCGTTGCGATAGAAGGTGATAAAATAGGTTTTATTCGTTCAAAAAGTAATAGTAATATAATTTACTTTTACCGTGTCAGCGGTAACGGCTGGGAAAGAGTATTCGAACCGTATACAAAAGAATATATGACTTATAGTTCTTCATCCGTCGTATTTAGTAAAAATATTATTTCCATTTACAACGATCTAGACGAACTCGTAGACGGTAACTATACCGTAATTGAACAAGGTAAATTTTTTGCAATGGGCGATAACAGAAACGTTTCTGCCGATTCAAGAAAATATGGACAGTTTGACGTTTCGTCAATTGCTGGAAAAGAAAGTTTCATTTATGAAAAAGACAGTTTTTACGATTTTTTCTTTTCTCTGTTCTTTAAAAATAAAAATTAAATCATTAGGAGATTATTATGATTTACATTACATCAGACTCTACTTCAGATCTTGGCTTACTCGCAAAAGAGCGTAACGTTTATTCACTTCCGCTTGCCGTAATCTTAAACGGCGAATACCACGAAGACGGCGTTGACGTTAATCCTTCGCTTATTTATGAAACCGTAGATAAGACTGGTTCTCTTCCTAAAACCAGCGCACGTAGCGTAGAAGAATATAAGGAATTCTTTTCGTCCGTTAAAAAATCGGATGAAGACGCTATCGTACATTTTTCAATTTCTAGTGGTATTTCAGTTACTTGCCGTAACGCTATTCTTGCCGCGGAAGAAATTAAAAACGTTTACGTTGTTGATGGAAAATCACTTTCTACCGGAACGGGACTTTTAGTTCTTTACGGATGCGATCTTCGTGACGAAGGAAAAAGCGCGCAGGAAATAAAAGAACTTTGCGAAAAAAGAATAGAGTACGTTCAAGCGTCTTTCTTCGTTGATAAAATGGACTATCTCCATAAGGGCGGTAGATGTTCAGGCTTAGCATCTTTCTTTGCTACGCAACTTAAACTCAAGCCTTCGCTTTTACTTAAAGACGGCAAAATCGTGGTTGGTAAAAAATATCGTGGTACGAGCGAAAAGATTGCAAGCCAGTACGTAGATAATATTTTTGAAATGTATCCTAATCCTGACCTTAAACGAATTTTCGTTACTTACACCGAAGGTACTTCTCCTGAAGTAATTGAAATTATCAAAAATAGAGTAAACGAAACTTATAAGTTTGAAAACGTTTATGAAACGGTAGCAAGTAGCACGATTACTTGTCATTGCGGTAAAGGAACAATCGGTATTCTCTTTATTAACGACGGAGACAAAATTTAATTAAAAAACAAAGACTATACTAAAACGTATAGTCTTTTTATTACCTAAAAAATTTATCCACTTTTTTATTTTTCAAAACGGAGACGT
>JAZOUI010000142.1:0-7327 GCA_045658145.1 Pumilibacteraceae bacterium | reverse complement strand
CCAACTGCTCTATCCCGCGACAAAGTTAGATTGTAATAATGATTTCGATTGCTGACGCAATCCTCCGGGTTATACTCGCTATCGCTCGTGCTACGTAAGAGCCAACGAGCCAACTGCTCTATCCCGCGACAAAGTATTTTGCCCAAAAAAGGAGACGATTAAAAAACCCTTGTCCCTTAAGGGCAAGTATATACTACCATAAAATTTATGCTTTGTCAATAGTTTTTATGCCGTTTATGGCAAAAAAGGTTAATTTTCATAAAATAGACACAATTCGAATTATTTCGCTACTATGCTTGTGATTCGTTTTCGTCGTTGATTTCGAGAGCGGAATAGGTGTTTTCGGCAGGCTGTTCGTTAGTGGGCGTGGGCGCGGAATTTTCCAAACGAGTGGGTACGTCTAGTGGTGTTTGTTGTGCATTGCGCACAATCCTGCGATATACGACGATAAATACGATAAGGTCGATAACAAAGTTAAGCGCCCAACTGATAGGGTAGGAAAGATACAGCATATACGGTTCGTGAATCCACTTACAAGCCGTATTTACCCAAATGATACGGAAAATGCAAATGCAGAAAAGGGAAACAATCATAGTAATGAAGTTTTTATTCATTCCCCTTAGCGCGCCTATTAAAATCTCGTAAAAGCCTGCCGTGAAATACAGGGGCATAACTACCCATAATTTTTGTACGGCGTACTCAATTATTTGCGTATCTGTCGTATACAGCGAGGAAAGTTGTGCGCCGAAGATAAGTAGCGTTGCCGTCATAAACATCGATGCAATAAACGATAGGATAAATCCACAAGTAATGACGCGTTTTATTCGTTTGAAGTTGCGCGCGCCGTAGTTTTGTCCCACGAAGGAAACGATAGCGGACGAAATGGAGTTTATGACGGTATAGGCGAATCCTTCTAGTTGTCCCGAAGTTGAACATCCTGCCACGATAATGTAGCCGAATTCGTTGATTGCGCTTTGGATAATAACGTTTGCTAGCGAGAAACAGGAACTTAAAACGCCAGACGGCAGTCCTACTCGTAAGATATCAATGAGTTCGCGCTTATGCACGCGTAATTTTTTAACAAAGAGTTTGCAGTAATCACTTTCACGGAAAAGTGCGATAACAAGCAAAATTGCCGAAACGTACTGAGAAAAAATGGTCGCAACGGCTACGCCTGCTACGTCCCAACCGCATAAAACGAGGACGATATTTATAAGAACGTTAAGCACACCTGCAATAGTGAGGTAAATCATAGGTCTACGCGTATCGCCTTTTGCGCGAAGTAGAGCCGAACCGAAGTTATAAACGATATTTGCAGGCATACCTAAAAAGTAGATTTTAAGGTAAAGTTCAGATTTGTCGATAATGACGGGGTCGGTGTTCATTATCGTGAGAATTGTACGGGTAAGAAAGAAACCGATAATGCCTAGCGCAAAACCCAAAATTAGCGAAATGGATATGGACGTATGTAGCGTTTTTGATGCTTTTTCGTGATTGCGCGCGCCTATTGACTGTGCCATAACGACGTTTGCGCCGATACTTAGCCCTAGCGCGACGTTAATAATTAGATGGATAATCGAGCCGTTTGAACTAACCGCCGCCAAACTTTCTTCGGGAGTCGCGGAAAGTTGACCTATAACAATTAAGTCTGCTGCGTTGAAAAGAAGTTGCAACACGCCCGACAGCGCAATAGGTATCGCAAAAAGAACCAACTTTTTAAAAATTGGTCCGTTAGTTAAGTCCATTGAGTTCTTTTTTGCTACGGTCACTTTGTCACCTCGAGTTTTTTTGCGACATTATTATAACGCCATTGAAATTTTAAATCAACTAAAAAGCAGGGCGTGGAAAGTGAAATTTATTCTTTTAGAATAAAAATGGCAATTTTATCATCAAAAAGCAAAAAACGGAGATGAACTCCTAATAAAAGTTGCTCATATAATAGCATTATGAAAGAAAAACCGATAGGAATTTTTGATAGTGGAGTGGGTGGGCTTAAGATTTTGGCGCAACTTCGTAAAATTTTGCCTAGCGAAAATTACGTTTACGTTTTTGACCGTTCGCATGCGCCTTATGGCACGAAAAGCGCGCGTTTTGTTGCGAAAAGAGCGAAAAGAGTGACGGAGTTTTTACTCAATAGGGGCGCAAAAATAATAGTTGTGGCTTGCAATACCGCTACGGGCGTAGCGATTGATTTTTTACGCCAAAAGTACGGAGATATTTTCGTGGGGGTCGAGCCACCTGTGAAAAGTGCGTCAATGGATAGTCGTGAAGGTAAGACGCTTGTTCTCCTCACGCCCGTGACCGCTCGACAGCAAAAGTTTATTACGCTTTTTGGGCAGTATAACGACGGCTCGTTTATCGTATCACCCCAGCCGAATTTGGCTAGTGAAATAGAACGAAATTTTGTGTCTTTGCACGAACTTCGTGGGTACGTACGCGCCATTTTGCAACCATATTGCGCCCAAAACGTTACAAAAGTGGTGCTTGGATGCACGCATTATTACTACGTTGCCGATATAATTAAAGAAGTTTTGGGTGAAAACGTGGCTATTTATACGGCGCAAGAAGGCGTTGCGAATAGGGTAAAGGATATTTTAACGAAAAGAGACCTGCTTTCAAGCGAAAATAAGGGTTTTGTTAAGTATATCTATTTGTAGCCCCACGGTGGTGGTGAAGGCGAATGCCCTTTTAGTAGTTCAAAGCATTATAGCGCGCTCGAACGGCGACGAGTAGGTCTTTAACCCGTACGTTCTTGTAGGGGCGATTCACGAATCGCCCGTATACCGTGAGGACGTATATTTTTTACGAAAGCATATTTTGTCGTCGTAGGCTCCTTCCACCGCAAGCGGTCCCCCTATCTCCCCTGAGGGAGGCTTTTCCGCCCAAAAACCACTTACGCATTTGTAGGGGCGACTATTAGTCGCCCGTTTATCGTTTGCTCAAACCTGTTGGCGCAGGTCTACAACCCGTACACCCTATTCCAAGCCTACTAAACTACCTTTGGTGGTCTCTCCCTCCGTCACGCTTACGCGTGCCACCTCCCTCGACAGATGGAGGCACCCACATCACTTGCCGTACGATAACCCCGTAGGGCGGGGGCTTGCTCCCGCCGTCGCCTATATTACTACTAACCTTGGTCATTTAGTAGGGGCGATTCACGAATCGCCCGTATACCGTGTGGTCAAAGGCGTTGGCGTAGGTCTACCGTCCGTACACTATATTCCAAGCCTACGAAACAGGCTTTGCCTGCCTACGAAACCGTCTTTGACGGCTATGAACCCACTTTTGACAGAAACGGGCACTAACGTAGGGCGTTGTTTATCGATTTTGCTATAATTATAGCGCATTCTTGCACGAGTAAGTCCACGTCTTTGGGCGTAACGATTAATTCTTCTTCTTTTGCGCCTAGTGTGGACGCGTACACGACCAACGGTACGCCTACGGAAATGACGTCCACGCCAAGCGAATTTTTATCTAGTCGCATCCTAGCGTTGTTTACGCCACTTCCTGGAGTAATGCCTGTGTCCGTTAGTTGAAACGCCGTGCCTAACCTTTCGCGAGAGGCGGCGCATAGTGAGTCCACGGCAATTATAACGTCAGGTTTTATTCTGTCCACTATCGCGCAAACTACGTCGTAACTTTCTATGCCCGTGACACCGCTAACTTGCGGACAAAAAGTGCGGACTCCCCCTTCACCCGTCACGTTGATACGGTTTACAACAGCCTCGCCTAAGGAGTCGGCGGTCATTTTTCGGTTGCCTAGCCCTACGACAAGGCAGTTTTTGCGCCCGTTTATCATTTTTGCCAAACAATTTTTTAGTGCGCGGACAAGCCGTGGATAGTGCGAAGTAAGATTTTGAATTGCGATAGGCGTAAGCAAGGTTACGTACTTTCCAACGGGCTTATTTATTATGGTAGAAGTCTTTTTATCTACCGAAACGGTGGTTTTAGAAATAAGTTCGTTTATGCGCGTAGTGCGTGCTTTTACCAGTTCAGATGCTAGATCCGTGCGGTTTTGTGAAGAAAAAGTGGTCATAAACAAAAATATTGGGCGTTTTTAAGTAAAATATACCAACAAAACGCTTGATTTTTAAAAAGGATTGTGCTAAAATTACATAGTTAAATAATATTGACAAAGTAAGGAGAACTATCGTGCCTAACATTAAGTCCGCAAAAAAGCGTGTACTCGTTAACGAGAAGAAGAACAACGAAAACAGAATTCAAATCAGCGCAGTAAAGACCGCTATCAAGAAGATCAACTACGCTATTGATACCAACAATATGGAAGAAGCAGAAAGACTTCTTCCCGAAACCTATGCTATTCTTGACAAGGCTGTAACTAAGGGCCTTTTGCACAAGAATACCGCTGCTAACAAGAAGTCCGGCATTGCAAAGCGCATCGCTGACATCAAAGCAGGTAAGAAAGAAGTAGTTATCAAGAAGGATAACAAGACTATCGCTGCTGAAAAGGCAAAGGCTGCTCAGGAAGCTCGTGAAGCAAAGAGAGCAGAAATTGCACAAAAGAACGCAGAGAAGAAGGCTGCTCAAGAAGCTGCTAAGGCTGCCGCTGCTGCTGAAGAAAAGAAAGCAGCAAAGAAAACTACTGCTAAGAAAACCACGACCAAGAAGGCAAAGAAAGACGCAGAATAATCTGTCGTTTGCTTTTAACGTGAACTAAAAACGTGCCCACCGTATTTCAAAAATGGAAACACGGTGGGTTTTCCATACCCAAAAATAGTATAACTCGCGAAAAATTCAACACTTTACTTGAAAAATTCTCAATCGTGCAAAATTTTTCTAAAAGTGTTAAAAATTAAATGACAAATTAATAAATAACTAGTATAATTAAATTATTCTACGTAGGGAGAAAAAATTATGGTTAAGAAAACTTATACGTTTACTATCAATAATGAAGTTATTGACGTCTATACGCTTTCTAATTCCAAAGGAATGGAAATGGACGTAATGACGGGTGGTGGTAGAATTTTGCGTTTGACTGCGCCCGATAGAAAGGGTTATTTCGGCGACGTAATTATGGGCTATGAAAAGCCTGAAGATTATTACACTAAGGAGCACGCTTATTACGGTGCGTTTATAGGTAGATACGGCAACCGTATTGGTGGCGCGAAGTTTACGCTTGACGGAAAAGAGTACGTTTTACCTGCTAACGACAACGGAAATACGCTCCACGGTGGTATCGTGGGCTATGATATGAAGAATATGCACGCTGAAATCGACGGAGAAAAACTCATTTTAGGTTATTGCTCGGTTGATGGCGAAGAAGGTTTCCCCGGTACGCTTGATATGATTTGCACTTACGAACTTACCGACGACGGAGAAGTGGTGCTTACTTACGACGCGCAAACGAGCAAACCTACCGTTTGCAATCTTACCAACCACGCGTATTTCAATATCGGAAACGACGATACTATTTTGGACCAAATTCTTACGCTTAACAGTTCTTATATAACGCCTACGGACGACGAACTTATTCCCCACGGTGAATTGCTCGCAACCGACGGCACGCCGTTCTCGTTTAAGGGTGGCGTAAGATTGGGCGAAAATATGTTCTCATCCGAGCATCTTATCGCGCTTTGCGGTGGTTTTGACTTTAACTATTGCATTGATAGAGCGAGTGAAAACGACCTTGAATATTTCGGTTCGGTTTACGATCCTAATAGTGGCAGATTGATGGAATGCTATACCACGTTACCCGGCGTTCAGTTATATACGTCCAATAAAATCGATGGAACGGTAGGCAAAAAAGTGTACAAAAATCACGCTGCGCTTTGCTTGGAAACGCAAGGTTATCCTAATTCGCCTAACTGCCCCGAATATCCTTCGACCGTGCTCCGCCCGGGCAAAATTTATCACACCCAAACCGTATATAAATTTTCTGTAAAGGACTAATATAAAATGGCTCAAAAAGTATGTATTGAATTTGAAAACGGAAGTAAGATTAATCTTGAACTTTATCCCGAATATGCGCCCGAAACGGTAAAAAACTTTGTTTCACTTGTTGAAAGTGGTTTTTACGACGGCGTATGTTTTCACCGCGTAATCCCCGATTTTATGGTGCAAGGCGGTGGCTTTGAGTGGAAAAACGGTCTTTCTGATAAGAAAGCGCCCAAAACCATCAACGGCGAGTTCAAAAGCAATGGTTTTAACAACGAACTTCATCACGCTCCCGGCGTTATTTCTATGGCGAGAACAATGTTCCCCAACTCCGCGTCTTCGCAATTCTTTATTTGCGTGGCTGACTGTGGATTTTTGGACGGTCAGTACGCAGGTTTTGGCAGAGTAACTGACGAAGAAAGCCTTAAAACTGCTATCGAAATCAGCCAAGTAGATACGGGCAGATGGGGTATGCACAGCGACGTGCCTACTTCCCCCGTCGTTATGAAACGCGTTTATATGACCGAATAAGAGGGTACGTACCCCGTTATTTTGCAAAAATACAAGAAAAAGAAGGTAAAAATATGAAAACCACGAGAACGCTTGTGCGAATTGCCATAATTGCGGCGCTTTATGCAGGGCTTACGCTTGTGCTTGCTCCTATTTCTTACGCTGCTATTCAGGTAAGAGTGAGCGAGGCGCTTACGATTTTACCCCTGTTTTGTTGGGAGGCAATCCCTGGACTTGCAATAGGATGTTTCTTGGCGAATATTCCTATGGGCATATGGGATATGCTTATAGGTACGCTAGCGACGCTATTTGCCGCGATTTGCACGAGATTAGTAAAGAAAATATGGTTTGGTGTAATTCCTCCCGTGATATTTAACGCATTTTTAGTGCCGATAATATTTTTAACAATACCTGGGATGGATTCGCCTTATATGCTTAACGTGCTTACGGTAGGCTTGGGTGAACTTATTGCCGTAACGGGTGCAGGTATTCCCCTTTACTTTGCACTAAAACGCACGCAAACAAGATTTCCCGCACTATTTGAAAACGTTAACGACAAAAAACGTTGATATTAAAAAAGACTGACTGCGCGTCGGTCTTTTTTTTGTTTTTCGTAGCAAAAAAAGCATAGTTTATTGTAGTGAAAACATAACTTTCCAAATTTTGGACACATCAAAATAAAATTTTATTAATTGCGAAAAAACGGAGAGTAAAAAATTTTTTTGCAATAAAATGGAGCAATGATAAAATAAATTTGCAAAAAAGAGAGTAGCATAATTTTTTATAAATTTTTGAGAAAATATGTTAAAGAAAATATTTTTATACAAAGAAAGGGTTAAATGGTTGTAAAAAATTACGCAGTATTGCTTAGATTGTACAAAAAATTGCAAAGAAAAAACAACGAAAAAATTTCACTAAAAAC
>JAZOUI010000141.1:0-10305 GCA_045658145.1 Pumilibacteraceae bacterium | reverse complement strand
GTTACCAAAAGGGGGTAAATAATGGGCAAAACAGCATTGAGTAAAGATTGGGGTTTTCGTTTAATTGCATATAGGATAACGTAAACGATTAAGTTGATAGCGTTAATAAGTAACGCATATAGATAGATTTTGAAATCAATTCGGCTTGGGAAAAGATATAATAATAAATAGATAATTATCGGATATAACGATAGCGATAATTTTGAAAAGACGGATAAGTTTTTAAATAGAACGATTGAGCTGAACCAGCAGGTTATAAGAATTAAAACGTATAATACGTTTTTAATTGCAAAAATGATATCGTATTGCGTGAATTTACCGGCTAAAAGAAAAATTAAAATCAAATGAGCAATAGCAACGATTAGGAAAAACAAACAACACACGTAGATTAAGTGGTTTTTCTTTGCTACGTTTTGAGGAGCGTAATCAATAGCAAAGTCACCAACAGATGCCTCTTTAATGTTGGTAACAGGTTTTTCTGGTAGGATTTTCAATCCGTAAAAGCGTCGTTCCGTTTTGGCGAAGTGCAAAAACAGTTCTTTGAACATTGCGAGTTTTGACTTTAAAAGCGTGCTTTTCCCGATAACTTTTTTGTATTCCTCTTTTACGTTGATTACGTTTTTCCAACCGCTGATTTGAACGTAAATTTCGTACGGCGAACCGTGTCCGTTAAGATTTTCGCCAACTACGATTTCGCCAAACTGGTTTTTGTAGCAGGGGCGCTCGGGATTGTGCGGATTAGCAGTAAAAACAAATCCGTATTCTTCCAAAAACCCTAATGAATTTTTGATTGCTTGCGCGAAAGATATAGCCATTTCCGTCTCCTTTATAACAGTATAACATATCTTTTTCGTTTTTTCAAGATATTTGCGCTTTAGTTATTCTACGATTTTTAGAGCATACTGGTTGTAGACTATACAAAGATTATTACCGCAAGTACTTAAATCTAAATTTGCTGAATGGTAAGATGTTTTTATGTGGTTGCGGAACGGAAATTACGACCTGCTGCTATGAAACACGGAGCGAAAGCGAAGTATTACGAATAGGAAAACGGGGATCGTTTTCCGTGAGGACGCAGCAGTCGCCCGATTTAGTTTTACCGCAGGTACTTAAATCGCCTTTGATACAAGGTGGTGTTTTTATACAGTTATTAGGCGAACGTTACGACCTGCTGTTAGCCGAGCGAAGCGAACGCCACGAAGCGTAGCGGAGTATTACGAATCGCCGAAGGCGTCGTAAGAAGCAGGTCAGCATAAAACCACCAAAATATAAATATCGTTCTATGAGTTTTTGAGTAATAATCCGGCGACCTGCTGCTATGAAACACGGAGCGTAGCGAAGTATTACGAATAGGAAAACGGGGATCGTTTTCCGTGAGGACGCAGCAGGCGCCGTTCAAATTCTACCGCAGGTACTTAAAAACACCCTTGATACAAGGGTGTTTTTATGGAGCTACTGGCCGGACTTGAACCGGCGACCTGCTGATTACGAATCAGCTGCTCTACCAACTGAGCCACAGTAGCATAAATATTAGCGATATTTAAGCAAATTCAACGAGAAAACATAGTTTCTACTTATCGAACGACAATTATTATACCATAAATAAATGCAAATGGCAAGAAAAAACAGGGCAATATTGAAAAAACTTTTGTATTAAGTGAGAATAATGGCGCAGCAAAAAGGGCAAAATAGTGACGTATGGAGGAAAAAATATGTCAACAATGAACCCTTTTAAGATTAAACCGGAAAAAATTGAAAGTTCTTTTCGTGACTGGAAACAACTTTACAGCAAGGCTTACGACAAGTATGCGACCGACCCGTACACGAAAGTAAGAATTATTCTTGCCAACGGTACGGAGTTTGAGGCGAACGCTTTTGGTCATAATTTTGCGCGCCATTGCGTCAATAACGACCTTCGCCGTGAACTTGCGCTCGTTCGTAGAGTGGAACAGCAACAGCAAAAGGCGATAGCGTCGCTCAAGCCTATTGATGAAAATCTGCTCGAACACACGATTGCTTATGAGCAACTTGCAGTCGACCTTACGGCGATTATGGCGCAAAACGAAACGGACGCTTACGTTAAATCGGCTTTGGACTTTGCGCTTTTAGAAGACTTTGACCACTTGTATCGTTTTGCCGACCTTTTGGAAATGGAGCAGGGCGAAGTGGGTGAAAAACTCGTGGGAGGATATACGGAGATTATGCCTGGCCGTCCTACCGTAGCCGAGCATAGATATCCTTACGACGACGTAAAGCGTGGAATAAGCAATGCTATTGCATCGCCTATCACTAAACTTAATACGGCGATTATCACAGCGGCGGAACAGCAAACTATGAACTACTATATGAATATAGCGAATTTCCACTCGACTGAACTTGGTAGAAAACTTTTTACCGAGATTGCAATGATAGAAGAGCAACACGTTACGCAGTACGAATCGCTTATGGACAGTTCTTCGACGTGGCTTGAGTGCTGGCTTATGCACGAATATACCGAGTGTTACGTTTACTTCTCGCTTTACGAAGACGAGACGGACGAGAGAATTAAGGCGCTTTGGGAACGCCATCTACTTGATGAAATCGCGCATCTTCATAAGGCTAGCGAACTTTTGCAAATTTATGAAAAGAAAGAGTGGCAACAGGTAATTCCCGATGGCAAATTCCCTCAGCCTATTTCCTTTAATAGCAACGTGGAAAACAACAAAACTTATATCCGTGACATCTTGAAAAATACCGTAAATAACACGGCTATGCTTGAAGAATACGCCGACAGTCGTGAGATTCCGCGCACTTATGAATTTTTCAAGTATAATGAGCAGGTAAACGGTAATGTTTCTTCCGTTGCTAGCCATAAGGTAATCAACGATTATATTGCCGAGTGTGGTGAAGATTACCGTTTTGAGGATGAGCCACATCCCGTTCCTGAACTTCGCGACCGCAAAAAAGACAACACAAAAATCGGTAGATAAAGTTAGAGAAAATGAAAAACGCCTAGGTACGTACCCGGGCGTTTTTGCTTTTTAATAATCGTCATCACTTTTGGTTGGTCTTGTTAGCGGAGCAAAGTTGTATTTGGGTGAATTGAACGGCTCGATATTGATAGGAGCGTGATTTCTATAAGCGTTTTTATCTCTAAAATGCGTAAAGTCGCCGTTTTGCGCGCAAATGTAACTACGGATATATTGCGATTTAATTACGGGCAAATACAAGCGCTTTATGTACAGTTCGCCTTCGTTGATAAGGTCAAGACTGCTTATGGGCAGTACGGCTACTTGAGTGAGTGAAGTGTCGTTGGGCGTAAGACGGGACGCGAGCGACGGAACCCAGCGCATACCACACTCTTTGGAGAATTTTTCTTTGGTCGCGCGTGATTGTGCTCCTAGAAAAATTTGCGCGTTACAGTTGTCGCAAATTACCGTTGCTTTGTCTTGCGAGTAAACGATATCGATTTGCTCGTAGGACTGTACAACGAGATGGAACCAAATGTTTCTTGAACGCGAAGTGGAAATTTTGTTTTCGAAATCGCGAATTTCGGGAATGTTTCCGAACTCGTCCAAAAGGAAATGGAGCGGACGTGTAGTCGGTCTGCCGTCGTCGTCTTTTACGCTAGATTCGGCTTGCTGTAGGGCGTGACGGTAAACCCAGTCGATAAACATACCTGCTACGGTAAAGTCGCTTTTGTCGTAGTCGCGCGTGATGTTAAAGATAGCGTAGGGACGGTCGCCGATATCGTCAATGTCAATGGTGCAACCGGTGGTAAGTGCAAAAATATGACCTTGGAACCAGTCCTTTGTCGAACCTTCGAATACACCACAGTAACTTTTCATAGTGTTGGGAGCATTGTTGAGCGCAACGTTAAGGTGAATAACCGTACTTCTTGATTTGTTTTTAAGAAGGGGATGATTGTTTACGTTGTAGTCACGGTCGTCGCCTGCAATTTCTGTGCGCAGTTTGTCATAGTACTGGCGAATAGTGAAGAAAGTCATCATTTCGCGAGTAAAACCGCTGTTTGGATCTATCGCGTCTTCGAGCATACAAAGTAAAATACCCTTGAGAAGTTGTTGTGCGCCGTGTTCCCAGGACGCATCCGTTTTGCTTTGCACCTTGATCATCATATTTGCGAACTGATTGACCATAGAAGTTACTTCCGCTTCCATAAAGTCGCGTCTAAAAGCGATATAATTATCGCAAATTTCGCCGTTAGGGAAGGCTTTTCCGTCCAGTTCGATATAAGTTTGACCGTTAAATTCTTCTATGGGCGCAAAGGGTTCAAGGTCGTCGTCAGGAAAGCCCGTGCGCAGTTTGCAATCTTTGCCAAAGGATGCTTTTTCCAGTTGCTTTTCGTACATTTCGAGCAGGGGATTCCACTTGTCCGAGTGGGTTATGTCCTTAAAGTTAAGAACGTAAATTTTGTAGCCTTGCTCGCTAAGATGGCGCGCGCTACGCTCGAAAAGTTCGCCCTTAGGGTCGGTAATGAAAAGGTTGGGCTTGTTTTTTTGCGAAGAAATAGCGCGAAGTTGTGGCTCGATACAGCCCGTGGTTTTACCACTTCCCGTAGTGCCGACGTAAAGTTCGTGTGAGTAGGGCATATAGTGATAGCGCAATCTGCAAGTCGCTTTTTTCTCGTCCGAAAGTTTTTTGAATTCTTCAGAGCAATAAACTTTTCCCGTCTCGTCAACGTAATCGCTTGCTACGGGATAGCCGTCTATTTCAGTCTTGTAAAGTTCGTCGTAAAACACGGAAACGTGTTTGTTTTTTGCGGACAAATCGGTGTAGTTAATTGCGGACGAATTTTCCAAATACTCATCCACGTACCTCGCCGTTCTGTCTTGTGTAATAGAACCTCGTATCATTTTGTTCCCCTTTAAAATCCTATTGTGCGCTTGGGTTTTGCAGAAGAATTAGTAACTTCTTTCCAGCCCATATATGAATAATTGTTTATGTAAAAAATCTTTTGATGATAGTCTAGCGTAGGCGAAGTGATTGCCTCGATAAACGAAAAATCAATATTTGTTTTGTTTAGCGCGTGGATAACGTCTTGCGCTATGGAAGAAACGTAAACGTAAATCGCTTGCGCTTTTTCGCTGTAAATATCTTTGTGCGAAGCGGGAATAACCGTGATGCCTGCGCGCAAAAATTCTTCGCTCAGTTGACTAATTTCCCACCAAAGTTTATATTGCTCGTCATTGCCAATTTGCTTGTTGATGTAAGCGAGATATTTCATAGCGGTTATGTCGCCCCAGTAAGCGCATTGAGTAAGTCGCCAAATTGCACGCTCGCAGTCCTTCTCGCAACCTATCCCGAGCGCTTTGAGAAGTCCTACTTGACGAGTTGCGATAAGATTGCCTGACGATGCTGTGATTTCAATTTTCTTGTATCTAACCTGCGCTTGATAAGTCTTGTAATGGCTGTAATCGAACCATCCTTCGTTGATGTTGTAGTCTTCTTTTCCGCCGATACGTTGCAAAGTGGCGAGTACGTCTCCCTTAATATCGAACAAAGCATCATCTTGAGTGTAGCAATCGCCGTATGCGCGATCACTATAAACGGCAAGTTGGTCAATCGTTCTACCAAGGCGCGCTAAATCGCCTAAAATAACGTCGGAGCAGTACGCTATGAAATCTTTGTCTAGGTTATAAGCGTCCCCGATAAATTCAATAATCTTTTTAGCATCTTCTTCGTATTCAATCGAGGGAGCATTTGACATAATGGTAGTAGAAAGAACCATATTGTAAAATGCTTCATAATTGTCAAAAACTTTTTTAATCATACGTTATCCCCTAAATTGTGCTTAGTTTATTGTATTATACAATAAAAAGTGAGTTTTTGTCAATAATTAGTTACTATATATTGACTTATTGACTAAAAATGTGATATACTTATTTACGATCAGTAAAAAATTCGCATCAGCGAAGGGAGAAAATTATGGCACAGAGTAGCGAAGTTAGGGCAAAAAAAGCGTACGAGACTTTTTGCGCATATTTTGACGGTCGTAACCTTAAATACGACAAAGAAGAAAGCCAAGACGGGTCGTATAAAATTAATATCAGCGGTAAGGGTGACGACCTTACCATGAAATTTTTGATTGTTGTCAACCCCAAGTACGACCTTATTAGCATTTTGAGTCAAATGCCCTTTAACGTGGAAGAAGATAAACTCGTCGAAGGTGCTATCGCAACTGCTATCATTACCGATAATTTGCGCGAAGGTAGTTTTGACTTTAACGTAAAAACGGGCGCAATTTATTATCGCCTTACTTCTTCTTATTCGCAAATGGAAGTTACAAAAGAACTTTGCGCGCATATGTTCGAAATTTCTACCTATACCGTTGATAGATATAACGATAAATTATTTATGTTTGCTAAGGGCGCAATGAGCACCGAAGAAATTTACGAATTTACGCACGGCGAGTAAAAAAATTTTACGAAGAAAAGTAAACGGCGAGGTGCGTACCCCGTCGTTTTTGTAAACTAGAGGATAAAAATATGAAAGATAAAGCATTTCAATCGGCAATAGATATAGTGCGAACTGGCGACACGATCACTATGAGCGACCTAATAAAGCAAGGTTATTCGTGTACGCAGTCGTTAAATGCAATGACTACGCTTTTAGAAAAAGGAATTATAAAAGATGCAGGCGAAGGTGTGTTTGCCGTGGTGGCTGACGAGATCGAAATTGACGACGTTGCCGTTAGTGGTGGCGCGATAAAGCGCAAAGTTACTTCGCAAAAAATGGACGAGATTATTGAATTGCTTGACGGCAAGACAATGGATGCGCTAAAAAGAATTTATCATCACGAAAGGACTTGGCACGTGGGCATTACGCCTGATGATGAATATATGCTTGATGCTTATACCGCACTTAAAAAACTTGGTCTTGTTGCGCAGGTTGATGAAAAATATTCTTGCACGCTTACTGCGGAGGATTACGAAGAGTTGTGCGCAAAATTCCGCGACTATACGACAAGACTTCGCGTAGAGCGAATTAAGAAAAGGCGTGAAGAATTTGAAAGAGCGCAAAAGCAAAAGGAAAGAAAAGACGTTGCTAATGCGGAAACTAATTCTTCTGAGCCCGTAGGTACGAGCGCGATTAGAGATGAAGACGACAGAAAAATGATAGAAGAAGTTTTGTCGGGCGTGGATGCGAGCGAAACGGAAGAAATGCCAAAGAGCAATTTTGATGCGCTAGAAGAACAAATCAAAAGGTTTAGAGAAAAACAGAAAGAAAATACTGACGTGATTTTCTACGTACAAATGACTAACGGCACGGATAGCGCGTACATAGGCGTTGAAAAGGACGACAAATTGATCGACCTTATAAAAAAGACGGCAAGGGTGGCTGGCAACAGTACGCTTCTTAAGATTGTGGGTGGTGGCTCTAATCTAGTAAAAATTCTTTCGTCTGAAAATGTGGAAAAGAATAAAACAGGCGCATTTTTTCTAGAAACGCAAGATTTTAAAATTGCGCTTAACTGGGGAAAGAGTGTTTTTGAGCAATGCAAAACGGAACTTGGTGAACTTTTGAGCAAGAAAGAAGATGCGACTATTAAAATCGTATTTTACAAGGTGTAAATATGAAAGTTGAAAATAGAGCATTGAGTTTTTTGATAGTTGCGCTTGTGTACGTTGTCGCAACGGCTGTGGGCGTGGCGGTGTACTGTGCGCTTTCGTTTGATGCGTGGTTAAATCTTTTGATTGCCGATATAGTGGCAACCGTAGTGACGTTCGTTTTTAGTTTGATATTCAAAAATGCATCCGTTTACGATCCGTACTGGTCGGTTCAGCCTATCGTGATATGCTTGGCGTTTGCGCTAGGGCGTGAACTTGCGCTTGTGCATATTCTTCCGATTGTCGTGGTTGGACTGTGGGGCGTAAGACTTACGGCGAACTGGGCTTATACTTTTATGGGACTAACGCATCAGGACTGGCGTTACACTATGCTTGCGCAAAAAACGGGTAAATTTTATCCTATTATAAATTTTGTGGGAATACATCTCGTTCCTACGCTCGTGGTGTACGGATGCACGTTGCCCGTGGTGTACGTGCTTTTGTATGCAAGCGAGTTAGCTCTTCTTTCCGTGCTAGGATTAGTGATAAGTGTTTTTGCGGTTACTTTGCAATTTTTTGCAGACAATCAAATGCACGCGTATCGCAAAAATCGTACAATGCCTTTTATTAGAGTAGGGCTGTGGAAGTATTCCCGTCACCCGAACTATCTTGGTGAAATTTTAATGTGGTGGGGCGTGGCGATTTATTCGTTTATTAATCTACCTTGGGCGTGGTGGCTCGTTGTTGGAGCGATAGCAAATACCCTGTTATTCTTAGTTGTAAGCATACCTATGGCGGACGGCAGACAAAGTAAAAAAGAAGGATTTATTGAGTATAAACGTCAAACAAGAGCGTTACTCCCTATTTACAAAAAGCAATGCTAACAAGGGTACGTACCCGTGATTTTGTGACAAAATAATAAAACGCTTGCAAAAGGCAAGCGTTTTTTTCTAGTGTTGCGCATTATTTATTCTTCTGTGATTTCAATTATGTCTGCGACGTTGTCGTTTATGGTAAAACGAATATTGTAGCCAGCGAAAGACATTCCGTATTCGCGCTCTTCGTCGATATAGGAAGGGCGTGGATCTTGCGCTATGCAGTCGATAGCAGGTTGTCGTTTATCGGGTGGAAGTACGCTTATCACTTCGTCGGTGTAACGAACTTCAATTTTATGACTTACTTGGTCGCGTGCATATCCGTCGGTAGAATCGGGGTGACAATCCGAAAAAGAAAGGTAGGGTTTTATATCATAAATAGGTGTGCCGTCCACAAGGTCTGCGCCCGAAACAAGTAGGACGTACCCTTCCGTTTTGCTTTTTTCTACGCCTACAAGACGTACGGATGAAAGCCCAAGTCTATTAGGACGGAAAGGAGAACGACTCGCAAAAACGCCTGTTTTGCAGTTGCCTCCTAGTCGTGGTGGACGTACGGTAGGCGAAAAAGGTGCGTCGGGGACTAATGAAAAACCAAAAATTAGCCACAAATGCGAGAATTTTTCAATGTCACGCAAAGCCGTTTCATCTCTAAATTCAGGGGTAAATACAATTTTGCCAACTAGTGAATCCACGCGACCACTTTGACGTGGGACGCCGAATTTTTGTTTAAAATCAGTATGGATATGTGCAACTGGTCGGATAAGATATTCTTCCATTTTTGCTCCTAATAATAAAACCGCATAGGACGTACCTTGCGGTTTTGCTTTTATTCTGCCATATAAGGTATATTTGTTCTTCCTACTAGGTAATCGACTGAACAGCCGAAATAGTCGGCTAATTTTATCAGAACGTCTAGTTTTGGTACGCGTTTTAAGTCTTTCCATTTGCTAAGTCCCGAAGTGCCCATTCCACAAAGATGAGCAAGTTTGTAATAACTCATACCGTCGGGAAGAGGAATAGAGAAAAGTCTACGACCAAATTTATCGGGAGTACCCGTAAGAATAATGCTTTTGTTTTTTGTTCTGCCTAGCATATAGTCGAGCGAAACGTTCATATAGTCGGCAAGGCGCATAAGCGCTTGGGAAGAAGGTTCTTGGCGCTGATAAAGCCAAGAGTTTACCGCCGTTTTATTGCAACCAGAAGCAAGGGCGAGATGATACGATTTCATATTTCTCTCGTCCAAGAATTTTTTTATTGCAATACTGATGTAATACGACGTTTCCATTAGCGATTTATAGTGCCGTCCTTTTGTGGAATTTTATATTTTTATTATACACTATTAGTTGTTTTTTTGCAAGAGAAAATAATAAAAAAAGTAAAAATTTAATTTTTTTGTAATAAAAGGTAGAAAAATGTAGTTAAACAAAGGCGTATATGTTCTAAAACTGTCGCTGTATCTTGACAAACTTTAAAAATTAGGTTATAATTATTATAGAGGGTAAAAAAGTGTTAGCATTATACAGAAAATATCGTCCTTCGAAATTCGAGGACGTAATCGCACAAGAGCATATTACGCGTACGCTTACTAATCAGATTTCCGCTGATAGAATAACGCACGCATATCTTTTTACGGGAAGTCGTGGAACGGGTAAAACCACTTGCGCCCGTATTTTTGCGCGTGCAATTAACTGCACTTCGCCTGTAAACGGCTCGCCGTGTGGCAAGTGCACTACTTGTAAGGCGCTTATGAGCGGTAACATTGATATTATCGAACTGGATGCAGCGTCTAACAACGGTGTTGACCAGGTGCGTGATATTGTGGACAACGTTCAGTATCCACCTGTATCGGGAAGATACAAAGTGTATATTATCGACGAAGTTCA
>JAZOUI010000140.1:0-2181 GCA_045658145.1 Pumilibacteraceae bacterium | reverse complement strand
GTAAGCGTACGAGCCCACTTCCATTCCTATTCCAGGCGCGGTCAGTCTACCTGCAATTAAATCAATATATTTGGTTTTTCCTGCAACATAACCACCAGTTTGAGCAAGTCCACCACCGGGGTTTTTGATGAGCGAGCCTACGATAACGTCAGCACCAACGTCAGTCGGCTCGATCGTATCGGTAAATTCGCCATAGCAGTTATCGATAACTACGGGCGCACTAGAAACCTTCTTAATTTCTTTGATCGCCTCTCCTATTTCTTTTACGGACAACGCTGAACGCCAACTATAACCACGAGAACGCTGTATAAAAATCATAGCGGGCTTTTTTTCTTTTATGGTATTTATTGCAAGTTCTACGTCAATTTTGCCTTCTTGATTTAGTTCGATTTTGTCAAAACTAACGCCAAAATCCTTCAGCGAGCCGATTTTTTCGCCACCGATAACGTCCATAAGCGTATCATAAGGGTTACCTGTGATTGCAAGCATCAAGTCGTCCGGACGCAAAAGTCCAAACAAAACGGTAGAAATTGCGTGTGTTCCGTTTGCAATTAAGGGTGAAACGATTGCACTTTCGGTGTGGAAAACGTCTGAAAACAACTGACAAAGCGTATCTCTACCCGTATCGTCGTAGCCGTAACCACTTGTGCCGGCGAAATGGCGCAAAGCAATGCGGTTTTGCTTAAATGCATTTAGCACTTTGCTTTGGTTGTAAAGCGCGATTTGGTCAATCTCGTTAAAACGTTCCGCTAAATCTAATTCAGCCTGTTTGATTATTTCTTGTGCACTCATATTAGTCCTCGTTGTTCAAAAATTTAGTAATAATTTCAAAGATTTCTTGTCTATTTTCGTATTTTAGCCATACTTTTTTATCGCTTTTAATTGAGCGAAGAAAAGTCATTTGTCGTTTTGCATAATTGCGAGAAAGTTTTTTAATTTCTTCTTTTACGCTGTCTAAATCGGGAAATTGTCCTTCTAAATATTGTAATATTTGTTTGTATCCGATTGCTTGCATACTTTGATGCTCGGCAAAGTCTTTTAAGGAAATTACTTCATCATAAAGCCCTAAATCGAAC
Organism: Pumilibacteraceae bacterium; assembly: GCA_045658145.1. GTDB lineage: Bacteria > Bacillota > Clostridia > Christensenellales > Pumilibacteraceae > UBA10677. The sequence goes on along the minus strand of JAZOUI010000140.1, from coordinate 1,105 downwards.
ATTTTGTCCACTCTTTTGTTTATTCTTTGGTACAAAACTTCTCTATCTTCGTCCAAAATCACAAAAATATAGTCGTATTTGCACTCGGAAGTGTTTGCCGATTGGCTTTTAGGTTTTCCTGTAACTTCATATATTTCTAGCGCTCGTATGGTGCGTTTTAGGTCGTTTGGACTTATTTTTTGCGCGGATTCGGCATCAACTTCAACAAGTTTTGAATAAACGTAATCAGTTCCTTTCTCTTGAGCGATTGCTTTCCATTTTTCTCTAACTTCATCACTTCTATCGGCATCCGAGAAATTCATACCGTTTATAAGTGCATTGATATAAAGTCCTGTACCGCCTACAATAATCGGCAGTTTGCCACGGGAAAGAATATCGTCAATAACGACTGTAGCGTCTTGTAGATATTGTCCTACCGAATAACGTTGATTAGGAGTTACGATATCAAGTAAATGGTGTTTTACGCCTCGCATCTCGTCGCTAGTAATTTTGCCTGTGCCAACGTCTAGGCTCTTATAAATTTGCATAGAATCGGCACTAACGACTTCTCCATTGAATTTTAGCGCACAATCGACGCCTAAATCGGATTTTCCAACAGCCGTTGGTCCGCTAATTATGATTATTTTATTGTTTAAACTATTCTCTTGAACCATTTTTCAATCTCTTTTCTAGAAAGTTTTACAGCAATTGGGCGTCCGTGCGGACAGAAAAGTTCGGAAATTTGCGAGAAAATTTGCTCGACAAGGATATTAATTTCAGATTGAGACAAATCATCTTCGCCTTTTATTGCGGATTTGCAAGCGGTTTGCATCAATACGTTATTGAAAGCGTCAGGCAATAATTTCGTGTCTTTATTTGCGGATAAAAAGTCGTTTATAAAGGATTGCGCGTTAAAGCCTATGCAACAAAGGGGCGTTGTTTTAAGCGCAAATTCGTTGCCTTTTGATTCAAGATGGAAACCTGCTCTACGGAGCGTGTCCAAATTGCTTTCAATGATTTCTTTTTCTTGTGGGGAAACTTTGAATTTGTAAGGGATTAACATTGTTTGTACGACAACTGCCGAACGGTTGTATTCTTCTACGAGTTTGTCGTAAAGTAGTTTTTC
>JAZOUI010000139.1:0-1818 GCA_045658145.1 Pumilibacteraceae bacterium | reverse complement strand
TGGCCTCCGACTTTAAACTCAAGCCTATGCCTTTCTGTCTTCTCGACGAAATCGAGGCTGCACTTGACGATGCGAACGCTAACCGCTTTGCAAAATATTTGCGTCGTTTTAGTGAAGATACGCAGTTCATTGTTATTACTCACCGTAAGCCGACTATGGAACTTGCCGATAGTTTGTATGGTGTAACGATGGAAGAAAAGGGTATAAGCAAAATTGTTTCCGTAAAACTTGAAGACGCTGTTAAAAACGTAGATAATGCATAAACGAAGGGGTACGTATGGGACTGTTTTCCAAAATTAAAGAAGGACTTAAAAAAACAAAAGACGTTATTGCGTACAAACTTAACAAACTTTTTACGGGTGGTGCGCTTGATGACGACTTCTATGACGAACTAGAATACGTTCTTTTGTCGTCCGACGTGGGCGCTGCTACTACCGAACGTATTTTAGAAGAATTACGCGACGTTGTAGATGAAAAACTTATCCGTTCTCGTGAAAAGGTTAAGGATGAGTTAAAGCAACTTTTGATTGATATTTTGGATGAAAATCCTATGCCCGAGTACGAGTATCCTTTGATTATTATGGTATCGGGCGTAAACGGAGTTGGCAAGACTACTGCAATGGGCAAACTTGCTAAGAAGTTCAAAAAGCAAGGTAAAAACGTATTACTTGTTGCTGCAGATACTTTCCGTGCGGCTGCTGCCGACCAACTTACCGTTTGGGCTGAGCGCGCAGGCGTTAGAATTGTAAAACAAAGTGAAGGCGCAGATCCAGGTTCAGTTGTTTTTGACGCGCTCTCTAGTGCAAAAAGCAAAGGTAACGACGTAATCTTAATCGATACGGCAGGTAGACTTCATAATAAGAAAAATCTTATGGATGAACTTGGTAAAATTTCTCGTATCGTTGATAGAGAAATGCCTGATGCTCTTTATCTTAATTATATCGTGCTTGATGCTACGACGGGACAAAATGCAATTTCACAAGTTGACGTATTTAACGAGGCTGTTGACATTGACGGAATTATTTTGACCAAGCTTGACGGCACGGCGAAGGGCGGAGTTGTTTTTGCAATAAGTAACGAACTCGAAGTCCCTGTCGTTTACGTAGGCGTGGGCGAGGGTATTGATGATCTTGAAGATTTTGATTCAAAATCATTTGTTGATGCAATTATTGAATAAAAACGCTTGACAAAGAAAAAATAATATAGTATTATATGAGTGTAAAGTAAATTTGCTTTACACTTTCTTTGTTTTTAGGAGCAAGATGGATGAAAAAGGATTTGCGGATAAGTGAACTTAACGACGTGTACGGCGCGTTACTTACACCCCGTCAAAGTGAAATCTTGCAAAATTATTATGATTACGACTTATCACTTTCGGAAATTGCTGAAAATATGGGCATTTCTCGACAAGGTGCGCGTGATGCGATAGTTAAGGCGAGCGAGCAACTTGCTTTTTACGAAGAAGAAATCGGATACGTTAATAAGAAACAAAGAACGGAAACGAGTATATTAGATGCGATAGAACTTCTTGAACAAAATGACGTTGAAGGAGCGAAACGCGTTCTTAAGGGGCTTTTGCAAAGTATTTAGGAGTAAAAATGGGATTATTCAGCGGACTAAGTGAAAAACTGAATCACGTTTTCAGTAAAATAACTGCGCGCGGAAAACTAACGGAACTTGAAATCAAGCAAGCAATGCGTGAGATTAGAATTGCGCTACTTGAGGCGGACGTAAATTTTACGGTCGTTAAAGATTTCGTTGCAAAAGTTAGTGAAAAAGCAGTCGGTGAGCAAGTTCTTAAAAGTCTTACTCCCGGTC
>JAZOUI010000138.1:0-2152 GCA_045658145.1 Pumilibacteraceae bacterium | reverse complement strand
AACATATCAATGCTAAAAGCGTTGTTCCGTACGTGTACTCGTCGCAAGGGTATGGATTTTTGTGGAACGTTCCCTCGATTGGCAGGGTGGAGTTTGCAAAAAATAGAACTAGGTGGCATAGCGATTGTTGCAAAGCGGTTGATTACGTGGTAATTGCAGGCAGTCCAAAAGAGACGAGCGAAATTTTGGCGGATCTTACTGGCCACGCACCCGTAATGCCCGATTGGGCGACGGGATTTTGGCAAAGCAGATTGCGTTATGAGACGCAGGACGAAGTGCTTTCGGTTGTTAGGCGTTATCGCGAGTTGAATATTCCACTTTCTGCTATAATTGTTGATTACTTTCATTGGACGGTGCAGGGCGACTACAAATTTGACACTAAATATTGGCCTGACGTTAAGACTATGGCAGACGAGATTCACGAAGGGAATACTAAACTTCTCGTTTCAATGTGGCCGACTATAAACGAGCATAGCGAAAATTATAAGTTTATGCTTGATAATAATATGCTTATTCGTACGGCAAACGGATCTAATAAACTGTTTGAATTTTACGGTTGGCAGGCGGAAATTGACGTGGCTAACCCGCATACGCGTGAGTTTGTTTGGAGTAAATTAAAAGAAAATTACGCAGATAAAGGCGTTGATGCGTTTTGGTTTGACGTGTCTGAACCCGAAATTCACCCTGAACATTTCGATAATTGTATTAATTACCACGGCAGATATGATATGACTGCACTCACTTATCCCGTTGATTATGCAAGGCTCGTTTACGAAGGGCAAAAGGCTATGGGCAGAGAAGATATAGTAACGCTTATTCGCGGTGGATATTTTGGTAGTCAAAAGTATGCGTCGCTCGTGTGGTCGGGTGATATTGCTTCTACGTTTGAGAGTTTGGAACATCAGATTTACGCTGCTCAAAATATGGCTATGTGTGGAATCGTGTGGTGGAATACCGATATCGGTGGATTTTACGGCGGAGATACGACTAGCGAATATTTCCGCGAACTAATCGTGAGATGGTTCCAGTTTGGATTGTTCTGTCCCGTAATGCGCTTGCACGGTAGCCGCGTTCGTCATAGCGAAGACCGTCCTATTATTGAACAAAGTGGTGATCCTAACGAGATTTGGAGTTTTGGCGAGCAGGCGTTTGAAATTATCAAAGGAATTTTGGCTACTCGTGAGAAATTGCGTCCTTATATTAGCGAGCAAATGAAGATTGCATCGCAAAAAGGGTGGCCGATTATTCGTCCTATGTTTTTTGAATTTCCTGACGACAAGAATTGTTGGGAAACAAAGGGACAGTATATGTTTGGCGAAGATATTTTGTTTGTACCCGTGACAAAGCAGGGCGCAAAGAGCGTTTTGGTATATTTACCTAAGGGCAAGTGGGTACTTACTAAGGATGGTAAAGAATACTGTGGCGAACGCTTGTATGAAATTGGCGTTGAGATAAACGAGTACGTTGCATTCGTTAAAAAGGGTGCGAAAGTGCTAGAATGCTTTAAATGATTATATTTTGTAAAATCTATTATTAGGGATAATTATGAAGAAGTCGTCGGTAGAAATTTATAATGGTAATCCTACGTTGTTTGTGGATGGAAAGCCGTGTGCGCAATGCGCTTACATAACCTATATGCCACATAAGGCAAAATATGAAGATTTTGCAAAACGGGGGTATACGTTATACTCAGTTCCGCTATTTTTCTCGTCGCTTACTATCAATGAATTTGGTCAAGTTCCGCCACTAGGAGACGGAATTTTCGACAATGAAACGCCTGACTTTAAGCAGATGGACGAGCGAATAAAACAAATAGTTGATGCTTGCCCTGACGCTCGCATTTTTCCGCGTGTAAACGTTAGTCCGCCGGCTTGGTGGGAAGAGCAAAATCCTGATGAACTGTGTGATACGGCGTTGACGGAAAGAAAAAGAGTGTGTTTTTCGTCGGACAAGTGGGCGCAGTTTACTAAAAAATGCTTGAAAATTTTTATTGAGCATATTAATTCATCGTGGTACAAAGAACATATTTGTGGATATCAAATCGCTTGTGGAAATACGGAAGAGTGGTTTCCCTTTGACTGGCGCGGATCGCAAGGATTGCGTAGTAAAGAAAAGTATGCCGAGTACTTAAAAGAGAGTGGATGTCACGATG
>JAZOUI010000137.1:0-10082 GCA_045658145.1 Pumilibacteraceae bacterium | reverse complement strand
TTTTCGGCATTATGGCGATACTGCAAGCGTTTGGATTTATGTTCGGACACGGCGCAGGCAGTAACATTAGCCGTATGCTTGGCGCAAAGAAAATAGACAAGGCGCACGAATACGCGTCCGTCGGATTTTTTGGAGCATTTGTCAGTGGATTTCTTATTGCTCTATTTGGAATAATTTTCCTTGAGCCTTTTATGGTTTTGTTAGGTAGCACGCCAACAATTCTTCCGTACGCTATGGATTACGCGTTCTACATCTTGCTCGCCGCGCCCCTTATGACGACTAGTTGCGTGCTTAACAATATTTTACGATACGAAGGCAAAGCAAACCTTGCAATGATAGGTCTAACTACGGGTGGACTTCTCAATATCGCACTTGACCCATTGTTTATTTTTGTTTTCAATCTCGGAATCGCAGGCGCAGGTCTTGCAACGGCAATTAGCCAACTGATTTCGTTTTCAATACTTTTCTCTATCTTTCTTCTAGGAAAAACTCAAAGCAAAATTCTCCCCAAACTTTTCCTTAAAAACTTTACCGTATTTAGTGACGTTATCGTAACGGGATTGCCTAGTTTAGCCCGTCAAGGACTTAATAGCGTTTCGACTATGGTACTTAATCTGCAAGCAAAAGCATTTGGCGACGTAGCAATCGCCGCAATGGGTTACGTCGGTCGAACTAGCAGTCTTATCTTTAGCGTGGGACTAGGCATCGGTCAAGGTTTCCAACCCGTTTCAGGATTTAACTACGGCGCAAAAAAATATTCGCGTGTTAAAAAGGGTTCGTACTTCACACTCGCGTTTGGTACGGCGTTTATCGGAATTATTGCTCTCGCTTGCTTTATCTTCGCTCCACAAGTTATCGGCATCTTCCGAAGTGACGTTGAAGTTGTGGCTATCGGCGCACAAGCATTAAGGTTTTACTGTGTTGCGCTTTTGTTCTTGCCCGTCTCCGTAGTTGCAACTATGCTTTTCCAAAGTATAGGCAAAAATATCCCTGCATTGATATTGTCGTGCTTGCAAAGTGGATTACTCTTTATACCGCTCTGCATCATCCTTCCCACCTTTTTGCAAGTCACGGGTATCGAAATCGCACAGCCTATCGCCTACGCTTTGTCGGCGTTTGTTTCGCTCCCCATGATGCTTACTTTCTTCAAAAAGTTACCTAAAGACGGGGAATAACAGCGTTTTGTCGCATTTTTGCACATACGTATGCTTAAAATTTAAACCAAAGTAAAAGACCGTGCTCGTTTGACACGGTCTTTTTTGTAAGTGAATTTAGTAATTTATAACGACGACTTGCTTGCAAGTAAACTGTTTAATTGTAAAGTTAAGAACACCGTTTTCATACGAAAAATCAACGTTTTCATTTTGTGGAACAAGTACGACAGACTTTACTTCTTTGTCAATTTTGATAGAAAACTTAGTGTCGCAAACGGGCAATAAGTCCTCAATAACTTCTACGCTATTACTTCCACTACCACGCTTAATAGGCGTAGCGTAAAGAGCGTGCAAAACGTAACGTGATTTTTCTTTTTGATCGTTTAGTGAAACCACACCAGCCGACTGCAAATTAGTATCTAACGTTTTATTTTTGCCCAAAATCTCATCAATCGTACGAATTACCACTTCCTTTGCGCAATAGCAACCGTGCTGGGCATATTCGTTAAAAATATCAAATGCGATATAACCACCTTCTTTTCCTACAACAACGGCAGGAGTGCCTTCGTCTAATCTAAAGGGAGTGTGACGGTGCGAGCAATAAGCAAACTTACTCCTATTGAAATAAGGATTTTTCACATAAGCAAGAATTTTCGCATTATTATCCGTAATGCTCATAACGTAACTTTGCGAATAAATAACGTAATTCGACGGGGTAAGTCCCGTAGCGTTATAGGTGGGATTTAGATATGCAGGGTTATACTCAGATGAGCCCAAACACTCCACTCCCAAGTCAAAACGAGCGCATACGTCCACTCCCGTTTTGCCTGTCGCTAAAATTTTACCACCACGTTCAACATACGTTTTTAACTTTGCAATCGTTTGTTCGTCAATACTTAAAACTTCGGGTAAAACGATAAGTTTATATTTATCAAAATCACAATCTTTATCAATTACACCATACAAATATTTACCTTCGAGCATAATTCTATTGATGCCCGAGTCCGAAGAATTCGCTCTTCCCACACAAAAACTTTCAAAAGACAAAACGCCAACGTCAACAACGGGAGCAACGTCGTAGCAATACTGTTCGACCTGCTCTGCCTCTATATAAGCCTGTCCGATAAGTTCGTACGTCGCGTCGTCCATAAATCCAAGCGGATGCATTTGGTCGCCCACCGAACATTTTGCACCGAAAGCCAAACTTAACGCAACTTCGTAGCGAAGCGCATTTGTATGCTTAAACCCACCAAACTCACCCCAACTTTTATGGAACTTACCCGTCATGCCTAAATAATCTAGCCCAAGATTTTGCACGTATTTTGCAGACAAGGGGAAGTGGTCGTATCCCCATCCACCCGTAGGCAAACTTTCAAGTTCAAGGTGCGTATTAGCAAACGTTAGGTCACGTCTACCTCGATAAATATGTCCACTATTATGGAAAATCTTGATGTCGGGTTTAACGGCGGTAGCGACGGCACGCACTTTTTCGTAATAATTTTTATACACGTACTTACTAACAGCGCTCATGCCTTCGTCCGTCATAATATCAACGCCTAGCATTTCGGCCGTCTTTTTACAGTTATCGCAATAGCATACACGCTCGCCCACGATATCCAGGAAAATACCTTCGGGCATAAACGTTTCTACCACTTCCTTTACCTGCGCTAAAAGATGATCAAGATACTCGCCACTCAAACACAAAAGTCTAAATCCCGCGTATCCGTCGCTAGCGTACGGTCTACCGTCCTTATATAAAATGCTAGGATATACGTCGCTAGGTGCATTTTTTACGCCGTGATGTGGATGCTGAAAATAATACTTATCGTCAAACCCTGCCGAAATATAGATAGGACAAGCCACGCCTATCTCTTTGCACGCGTCAATTTCAGCCGACAAAAGGTCGAATTTAAGCGAAGGATTCATAGCATTAACCTTAGACGGATAATACGACCAACCGTGATGACACTTCGCAAAAAGCGTTATCGAATTAACGTGTCCTTTTTTTAAGCAATTTATAAAATTTTGCTTATCGAATTTCGAGCCTACTCCTTCTATCGCATCAGTCGTGTGAAAATCCAAATGCACTTGTCTTTGCGGAAGTTTTATCATTTTTTGCCCCTTTAAGTAATTTTTTCTTAATTATACAATATTTTACGTGTTTTCGTTATAACAAAACGCGCTAAAAACTTGTACAATTTTATCCTCTTTTTTGATCAATAGATTTAAGACCACACATATAAATATTTTGACCGTCTTACTTTTAGTAAGTGAAAAGTGAAGAGGTAATAGTGAAGAAGTAAAAATCGACAAGCTTCCGTCGAAACTTGTCGATTTTTGGTGGAGATAATAGGACTTGAACCTATGACCTCTTGCATGTCAAGCAAGCGCTCTAACCAGCTGAGCTATACCTCCGTATATATTCATTATAACACAGCGCCGATAAAATATCAAGTGTTTGCGCTAATTGATTAAAAAATAACCTATAAAACAAAAACGGAGCAGTACGTACCACTCCGTTTCATATTTTTACCACTTAAAATCTATCTTTTCTCCTAGCCGTGTTACGAACCCTTTTACTTCGCCGTGACGCCACTCTTTTGGAATAGCAGGCAAGGTTTCGACCACTCCGTTATGGCTTTGAACAAGCGTTTCGCATATCATTGCTAAGAGGCCGAAATTGCCGTCGATTTGGAAAGGATAACCACAAGTACACAGCAAATTTTTGCGAACGAGCGTAAAATATTTGCGAATATATTCCATAACGGATTGACCATCTTTTAGACGCGCAAAAAAACATCCCGTCCAAGCACACGACCAACTGGTATAGCCACTACCGTTATTTAACCTGTACGTAAGCGATTCTCTAACCGCGTTTTCGTATTCTTTGCCCAAAACGTCGGCAGGATAAAAGCCATATAAGTGCGAAAAATGGCGATGACCAGGCTCGACTTCTTCAAAGTCTTCGTTCCACTCCATAATTCTACCCTTGCTAGTCAGCATAACTGGCTTTATTTTTTGCAAAATTAATTTATATTGTTCGTTGTCTTTTCCTAAAATGTCGTTTATTTTTATAAATTTATCAAAAAAGTCGTAGCATATCGACGAATCCATTGCCGATCCGTGCGAAACTGCACAGTTTTGTCCGTCAAACACGAACTCGTTTTCGGGCGACGTCGTGGGACTAACGATAAGTTTTCCATCCTCTTCTATCATAAAGTCTTGCAAAAACTGCGCTACGCCTAGCATAACGTCGTAATAATCGCGTAAAAACTGTTCGTCACGCGTATGAACGTAATGCTCCCAAATATGACGGCAAAGCCAAGGTGCACTTGTAATCCACCACCCCGCTTGCGGATTTTTAGTTTCAACACGGTTGTCTCGCCACAAATCAGTATTGTGAAAAAGCGCCCACCCGCGCAAGCCAAAAACGTTACCACGCTCGCTAAGGTCTTTTAACATATCAAACAACGGCTTGTGCAATTCGCCTAGGTCAATCGTTTCCGTCGCCCAGTAATTCATTTGAGTATTTATGTTGATGGTATAATTACTCCTCCACGCCGGGAATAAGTCTTCGTTCCAAATGCCTTGCAAGTTCGTAGGCTGAGTGCCTATACCGTTTGACGAAATCATCAAATAACGCGAATAGTCAAACGCTAGCGCAACAAGTTTATTATCTTCTCTTCCGTCACAAAACTTCTTAATTCGCTCACTAATAGGCTCGTCGTAATCATCCCCTTCTAGTTCAAAGGATACTCTGTCGTAATACTTTTTATATTCTTTTACGTGGCGATTTAACAGTTCGTCATAAGTAAATGCGCACGCGTTTTCCAAACTTTCCTTGCACGCGTTTTCATACTCTTTTCCTTGCGAAATAGGCATCTTGTCATAGCCGTTAAAACCCGTCTTTATTGCAAAAACGAGCATAACGTCCCTGCCCGTTACGCGCAAAGTCGCATTTCCAAGCACAACAATATCGTCACTATTAGAAACCACTTTTAGCATTGAGCAAAAAGGCACGCTTTCCTTGTTTTCATCATACTCTATCTTTTTATTTCCTATGGTTACAACTTTGGTTGGGCATCTACCCTTTACTTTCATAACACCGTCACTAACGGACAAAGTATGCTGAAGTTCGCACCCGTCGGTAATGCGCAAGTTTACTCCCTTGTCACTCTTTATACGATAAACTATTACGTCGTCGGCAAGCGAGACGAAAACTTGCTTTTCAATATTATTTCCGTCAAGATTAAATCTCGTTGTCGCTACTGCATTTTCAATATCAAGTTCACGATAATATTCGCTTACGTTACCATTATAAGAAAGAATATCAATATTTACAAAACCGTATGGTACGTATACAGCCGTTTCATTAGAAAGCATTGTTCCCTTAATGAAATTTTGCGCCGAAACGTAATCCCTGTTTTTTAAAAGTTCACGCGCTTTTTCTATGTTTTGCATATCATAAACGTCCCTTTTGTACGGACTTCCCGACCAAAGCGTTTCTTCGTTTATGTGCAATTTGTCATATACCGTTCCACCAAAAACCATAGCGCCTATCCTTCCGTTACCCACGGGGAGCGCCTCGTACCAGCTGCTTGCGCAATCTCTATACCACAGCTTTCGCATCACTTTACCTCCAAATTTTAATTGCACATATTATACAACCGCACTCCTCGTTTGGCAATACCAAAAAATGCTATTTTTATTGCAATTCGTGCACATTTACTCGATTTCATTTTTTTGATAAACAAAAACGGGCACCTACGTGGGTGTCCGTTTCGTTATTTTTACGATTAAAGCTTTTGCACTTTCTTGACCGTTTTGCTTTCCCCTGCAAGCAACGCAAAGCAGTTTTCACTCAATAAATAGGGTGTGTCGAGCATTACGAAGGGCGTGAACGAATTAGCCGTAACGGTGATTTCGTCCTCGCTTTCCACCACCTCGTAGTCGTCGTAACGGATAGGCAAGTCACAATATCTGTTTTGAATAGCCATTGCTCTGTCGTCACCGCCGTCAGAGGTAATATCGCAAATAATCACGCTATTACCGTTTGCAAAATTGACGTCGCCCTCGTACGCTTTCGTTACCCCATTTTCTTCTACGGTAAAATCGAACTTGACTTCGTTCGTTTTCCGTTTTTTAGCGGTATCGTAAACGTAAACGACGCCCTTGCCGTTCACTTTTTTAAGCGAATCGTTGCATACGTGTACCGTCGTTTTGCTTTTTTCGCGCGATACGCTCGCCATAACGGGTTTTGCGCAACGTGCAAAAGTATAATAAGCAGGCTTGGGGCACGCGTAATAATCCACGAACGACCAACCACTTGCCGCCGGCCAACAATCGTTAAACATCCAGTAGATTAATCCCCACGCATAGCCTTTGTTCCTACGATAAAGTTCGAACGTTATTCTCGTCCACTCGCAATGGAGCATTTGCATTTTGAGTAATCTATCTGCGCCGTTTTTGAACTCGCCAAAGATTTTTTGCGCCATAACTTCGGTATAGCCATACAAAGTTAGTGGCAAACCGGGGTTGTTTTTAGTATGGTATTCAAGCATATAACTGCTTTCGCCATAAATATCTTCATCCGTCATATATTTTTTGATACTAGATGCAAACGACGCGCCCATTGCCGCCTGTTCAGCGCAAAAACGAGCAAGGAATTTATCGAAGAACGCGTGATAATCACGCATATCGTTATCCTTAATATATTCAAAAATCGGACCGAGATAGAAAGTATTATGCGTAGTTCCACGAGTAGGACTGCAATAATTATCTCCACCGTACGGAGAGGACGGGAAAAAGTCACGACGGGGGTCAAGCGACTTAACCACAGGCTCAATTCCATAAACTGCCGAACGATATCCGGGGAAATCATCACGATTTTCACTACCACGAACGGCATTTTCGTTATCGCCACTCCAAAAAGCAAGGCAAGCGTGATTACGAAGTCTGAGCGTAGCGCAACGCGCCTCGCTCTTTAACGCGTCAATGAACCATTGCTCTTCTTCAGGATACGTTCCGCACGCCATCAAGAAGTCCTGCGTTACCAAAATACCTAATCTGTCGCACTCGTTATAGAAGTGATCTTGCTCAAAAATTCCACCACCCCACACGCGAATCATATTAACGCCCGCATCAATGCCAAGTTGCAAAAGTCTAGTAATCTTTTCGGCTGACTCACTTGACGGGAAAGGCTCGCACGGCACCCAGTTACCGCCCTTGCACATAATCTTTATGCCGTTAACAAGCACGGTAAAGCAAGCCGATTTTTTGTTTTTATCGCTATCTTTGAACTCGTCTAACGACTGAATATATAACGCTTTTTGACGGTCTTCGCTACCGTCCGCATCGTCAATTTGCAAAACTACAAGGGTACGTATGCCCAACTTTTGTTCCACACACGAATTTTCCGTCCATACTTTTACGGTATAAAGGGGTTGCTCGCCGTAGCCACTAGGATACCAAAGTTTAGGTGATGGAATAAAAATATTTTCGCTCAAAGAGGGCGCAAGCGCCACTCGCGTTTTTTCAAAAACCACGTCGTTATCGGGGCTAGTAACGGTGATATTTACCTGCGTTTTGTCCGCCACAAAGTCGCGCAACGTAACGTCAAGATGAACAAGTGCACAATACTTGTTCACGTCGCTAGTATAAACGTAAATATTGTCGATTTCATTACTCTTTCTAAAAACAAGCCTACTACTACGATAAATGCCCATAGTGACAAATCTATCTACCCAGTCCCAGCCGTAAGTACATTGCACGCGTCGCGTGTTCATTCTCTCACGTGTAAACGCTCCGTCGCGCAGGGGCAAGCCTTCCACCTTCTTTATCGGCGAGTAAAAGCGTACTTCTACTTCGTTTTCGCCTTGCTTAACCACTCCGTCAACGTTAAAAGCATAGGGCGTAAACATATCGTCTCCGCTACCCACCTTTTGTCCGTTAAGAAAAACGTCGCAGTACGTATCCAAACCATCGAATTCAAGATAAGCGTTGTCTTGCTTTTTTTCAACGAAGAACTTTCTTTTATAAGTAAAATCTTCGTTCTCTATCCATTGAATTTTTTGGGGATTGTCACGGTAAAAAATGTCGCTAATTATGCCGTTATCAATCAAATCAGTATGTACGCACCCCGGCGTTTCGCCTAAAACGCAAACTTCGTTGCCATCTGTTCCTTTCCAAAGTAGCGTCCATTCGCCGTCTAATGAAATACAGTTTTTCATCTTTTCTCCTTTTAACACAAAACGCCACAATAAATATGGCGTTTCGTTTTCGTTAGTTTTTATCTACAAAATTATTCCCACTCAATCGTTCCCGTGGGCTTGGGAGTAAGGTCAAAAAGAACTCTGTTTACGTTAGCAACTTCTTTCGTAATACGGTCGGTAATGTGCTGAAGAAGTTCGAACGGGATAGGCGCAACGGTAGCCGTCATAGCGTCAACGGTGTTTACCGCACGGATAATAACGGGGTACGCATAGGTACGCGCGTCGTTGCATACGCCTACACTTCTAAAGTTAGGAACAGCGGTAAAGTACTGCCAAACATGACCTTCAAGACCGTTTTTAGCAAATTCTTCGCGAAGGATCGCATCCGATTCACGAACGGCTTCGAGTCTATCACGAGTAATCGCGCCCAAGCATCTTACACCAAGACCAGGACCGGGGAAGGGCTGACGGAAAACCATACCGTCGGGAAGTCCAAGCGCCTTACCCACTACTCTTACTTCGTCTTTATAAAGGAATTTAAGGGGTTCAACGAGTTCGAACTGAAGATCGTCGGGAAGACCACCTACGTTGTGGTGCGCCTTAACGGGACCACTTTCCAAAATATCGGGGTAAATAGTACCCTGAGCCAAGAACTCGATGCCTTCGAGTTTTCTAGCCTCTTCTTCGAACACGCGAATAAATTCAGCACCGATAATCTTTCTCTTCTTTTCGGGTTCTTCTACGCCTTCAAGTTTAGAAAGGAAACGGTCAACAGCATCAACGTAAACAAGGTTAGCGTCGAGTTGGTTTCTGAACACGTCAACAACCTGTTCGGGCTCGCCTTTGCGCAAAAGTCCGTGGTTAACGTGAACGGAAACGAGTTGCTTACCTACAGCCTTGATCAAAAGTGCGGCAACAACGGACGAGTCAACGCCACCAGAGAGAGCAAGCAAAACTTTCTTGTCTCCGATTTGAGTGCGAAGTTCTTCTACTTGTTCAGCGATAAAAGCATCAGCAAGTTCTTTTGTAGTGATACGTTCCATAGTTTCAGGACGTTTATTATTCATATATTTAATCTCCTTATAAAAAAAGTGTATTACTTCTTCAATGCTTCACAATAAATGCAACGCATATCTCCATTGCCGTCTTTACGGAAAATGTGCGTAAGTTCTTGTTCCGTGGACGTGATGCAACGCGCGTTTTCGCATTTTATCTCGTCGTAAACAAGTCCTTCGCCTTCTCTTTGCTCTTTTGGCGTGGAAACTTCGCTCAAAAGTTTGAGAATAAGCGCCATACGCATATACTTTCCATTAAGCGCTTGACGGAAATAACTTGCTCTCTTGTCTTCATCTACTTTCACGCTAATTTCGTTAACGCGCGGAAGGGGATGAAGAATACACATATCTTCTTTTGCCGTGATAAGTTTTTCGGGCGTAAGAACGTAACTGTCTTTTAGTCTTTCGTACTCGTCCTTGTCCGAGAAACGCTCGCGCTGAATTCTGGTCATATACAATACGTCCAAATCAGGCATTGCGTCTTCAAGCGACGTAGTTTCACGATAATTCATATTGCTTTTTACAATAATATCGTCCTTAACGTAGTCGGGAATACGAAGTTCATTAGGCGAAATAAGTACGACCGTGATATTTTCATAGCGAGCAAGCGCCGCAATAAGCGAGTGCACCGTTCTGCCGTATTTAAGGTCGCCACACACACC